>JAAUSF010000104.1 GCA_012033255.1 Cyanobacteria bacterium RU_5_0 | reverse complement strand
CGCACTCCCATCGTCCCACTCCCGCCTACTCCCCATCTCCCCATCCTCCCCACCTCCCCCATCTCCCCCACACTCAAGGCTCAAATCACCTCAGCAGAATGGGCAGCTTTTTCCATGAGAATAACTTGGGCACTGCGATCGGGTTCGTCTTTGCCAGGACGACGCTGAACATAGGAGCCATCGGGTTGAAGTTCCCAGGCGTGGCGGTTGTCACTTAGCAGAATGTCCAGACTCTCTTTTAGCTGTTTGGTGAGATCCGGATCTTCGATGGGTGCAACGGCTTCAACGCGCCGATCGAGGTTCCGAGGCATCCAGTCAGCGCTGCCAATGTAAAACTCTTCTTGTCCGTTGTTCTGGAAGTAGAAAATGCGGGAGTGTTCTAGAAAACGACCCACAATACTGATCACGCGGATGTTTTCGCTAACGCCTTTCACCCCCGGACGCAAACAGCAAATTCCCCGAACGATCGCGTCAATCTGGACGCCTGCCTGCGACGCTTCATACAGCACTTGGATGATTTTTGGATCAACCAACGAGTTCATTTTGGCGATCACGCGACCAGAACCACCGTTCTGACAATGTTCGATTTCGCGGCGGATCATGGCAATCATCCGATCGCGCATATTCACCGGAGAAACCAAAATTTTGCGATACGATCGCTGCCGCGAATAGCCAGTCAACAAATTGAACAAATCGGTTAAATCAGCCCCCAACTCCTCTCGACAACTCAGTAAGCCTAAGTCGGTGTAAAGGTTTGCGGTTTTGGGATTGTAGTTGCCTGTGCCAATGTGAACGTAGCGACGAATTTGCTCTCCTTCCTGGCGCACCACCAACACAATCTTGGTGTGGGTCTTCAATCCGACTAAGCCATACACCACATGAACCCCCGATTGTTCTAGCTTCTGTGCCCAGCTAATGTTGTTTTCTTCATCAAAGCGGGCTTTCAGTTCGACTAGGGCGGCGACTTGCTTCCCATTCAGGGCAGCGGCAATCAGAGCATCAACGATCGGAGAATCGCCGGAGGTGCGATAGAGCGTCATTTTGATGGCTAACACATGAGGGTCATGCGCCGCTTGCTCAATAAAGCGCCCCACGGAGCCGCTAAACGATTCGTAGGGATGGTGGAAGAGCAAATCCTTTCGGCGGATCACCGCAAAGATGCTTTCGCCATCGTCGATCGATCGCGATCGATCGTCTAGTTCATTCAAGCGGCGGAGTCGAGGCGGAATGACAGGTATCCACGGCGGATCTTTCAATTCAGGCATCGGCAACCCCATGAAAGACATCAAATCCTTCAGGTTGAGCAGCCCATCAATTTCATAGACATCTTCCTCTGCCAGATTCATTTCTTCCATCAACATCTCTCGCACCGAGGGTGGCATAGAGGGTTGAATCTCCAAGCGCACGACTGATCCCCCAAAATGGCGTCTCCGGAGTTCCTGTTGAATGGCCAGCAGCAAATCATCAGCTTCTAATTCTGCCACTTCTAAATCAGCATCACGAGTAAGGCGGAAGAGATGATAATCCTGAATTGCCATGCCCGGAAAGAGAGATTCCAGGTTATGAGCGATCACTTGCTCTAGCGGCACTCCGACCCATCGAGCGGATTGACCGTTGAACTGCCGCAATTTTTCAGGGAAGGCGACAAACCGGGATAAGGTGTTAGGCACTTTGACTCTGGCAAACTGCTCTACGCCGGTCTCCGGATGTTTGACCATCACTGCCAAATTGAGGCTAAGGTTTGCCATCAACGGAAATGGGTGGCTCGGATCAACCGCTAAGGGCGTCAAGACAGGAAAGAGTTTCCGTTCATACAGGTCTTGCAGGTAAAGGCGTTGCTCTTGAGTGAGGTCGATGTAATCGAGCAAGTGAATTCCGTGAGATAGCATTTCAGGACGGAGGACTTGCTCAAAGTGACGATGTTGCTCGACCACCATTGGACGGAGACGTTGGCTGATGGCTTCAAGCTGTTGTTGTGGAGTGCGCCCATCCGGTGGCAGTTGGCTAACCTGAGCAGCAACTTGATCTTTCAAAATGGCAACCCGCACCATGAAAAATTCATCCAAATTGGAACTGAAAATTGCCATGAACTTGAGTCGCTCTAGGAACGGAGTCCGAGGATCAAGGGCTTCATGCAAGACGCGATCGTTAAACTCTAGCCAACTCAGTTCTCGGTTGAAGTAATACTGAGGGTCGCTGAGGTTGATTTCCGGGGCAGTTTCTTTTGCTTTCGCCATAGTTCTCGACAGGAGGTTGGGGGAGTAGTGCAAATCTTCTCAAAATTATTTCATTGTCGGAAGTGTTTCAGACAACACTGGGGCGAAAGGGCTGAGAGGGTAGACACGTTTGATACATCAAATGCGATCGAGGTTTTCGGATAGGCTCTTAGTCCAGTCTTAATAGTAAGTCGATCGCGTTTTAACCTATGTAAACGAATGTACTCGTATAATACATAAGTTGATTTTGTAGTTAAAGCTACGGTTTTTTAGTTTAATTAGTGCATTGCAACCAGATGAGGTCATAAAGGTTTAATGAAATTTGTCGATCGCTCTCCCTCAAAGGACTATAGCCCTCCCGGACAATTTACCCAGGAGGGTGAATTTGTGGGCTACCCAAACAATCTTCCCCGATGCCGTCGATTGCGGTTCGGTGTGGGATTATGTTCGCCGCTAATGTTGCATTCTCGATCGCAGTCTGTTGGAGATCGCGATCCGTTAGTTTGATGCCGCCATTTCGTGTACCATCCGTTCTGAGCGAAGTTGGGTCGATCGCTGGATGGGCTGTAAAAGCATTTGGTGTAAATAATAGCGAGTGCTTTCGTCCAAGTATTTTTGTCGGACTTGCTCCCAGTTGGCTAAAGAATCGGCTTGTTTTTGTTCGATCGCCGCTTTTAGCTCTGGCATTTGGGGCTTGCGTCCTAGCTGCTCGGTCAGCAGTTGTTGCAAAACATGAGTGTCTTGAAAGGCTCCTAAACTGGCTTGCAATTCTTTGATTTCTTCGATCCAGTTCTTAAAGTCTTCCCCATAGAACGGGATGAAGAATTCGGTTTGATAGCGGACATGCTTACACACTTTCCGCAGATCATGAAGGGTTTCGCTATTTTCATCAGAAATGTCGCCCTTGGGGATGAGCCAGCCCGGATGCATCAGTAGTTCAGACAAGAGCGGACTTAAGATATCGGGTAGCAAGGACACCAAAGGAAGCGCTGCGATCGGAGTATACGTCGGTTTTTTCAACCAGGCTTTGTAAGCATCGGTCAAGGTCTTATAGTCGCGATCGGTCAACGCTATTTTCATTTGGCTGAATGCGCCTTGCCGTTGTTGATCTAATGCGACTAATACGTGATCCAATTTCTTTTGTTCTCGCTTATCTAGGCGAGGCTGATAATCTTCCTTCAGGCTAGCAGTTTGGACATCCAAATCTCGAACTAAGCCAAGCACTCTGGCTAAATCTCGAATTTTTTTGGCGCTAGCCACTTCAGGCAATTCGATCGCAACATCAAAAATCTGGAGTGCGGTTCGCAGGCGACGAGTTCCAACACGCATCTGATGTAAGTGTTCAGGATCACTATCTGCCACGACATTTTTCTTCTGCTTATCAACCCGACGAAACTGTTCTGCGATGATTTGATGAGCATAATCGCCGATGGAAATAGAACGCGGGATCTCTTGTGTGAGAGGGGATTCATCCTTTTTTTGCTTTTTCATGGCGGTTTGCTAAACCCCTATCAAAAATGTTTGGTGGATTATCAATCTTAACCCAAAGTTAAACTTTACGGGGTGTGATGCGTAAAGCCCCCGTCTTTCAAGCGGGGGATATAAGCGAATAGCTGAATTTATTCAGCCGTGGTGCGGATCGTTGATGTACTCAAGGACTTTCTGAGTGCTGATCTTCCCAGTGGTATCAAACATATACGAATGAGTCCACAGACTAGGAAGTTTCAGCAGTTCAGGAAACTCATGTCTAAGATATCGCGAAGATCTCCCCTTGAACGCTTTAACTACTTGAGAGATCGAATGGTGAGGGTCATATTCAAGCAGCAAATGTATGTGATCGGGTGCGATTTCTAGAGCCTTGATGAACCATTTGTTTTCATTTGCCACCGATTGAAATATTTCAATGCAGCGAAGCTTCATAGGTTCATTTTTTGCAAATACTCGTTTCCTTCTACAAGGAATCCAAACTAGGTGCACCGTGGCAAGTCCAACGCAGTGATTATAGTGTCGATACGAAGTTTTCATGTAGATAGGTGTAAACCATCTACAGATTATGCTAACATGAATGACATGAAGACATTGAAGTTCAAACTTTATCAAAGCAGTCGAAATAAGCACCTCAAACGCAGTATCAATGCCGCCGGGGTGATTTATAACCATTGCATCGCACTACACAAACGGTACTACCGGATGTGGGGTAAGCATTTGAATTGCGCCAAACTTCAAAGCCATATCGCCAAACTCAGAAAGCGTAAAGCCTTCTGGCAACAGGTAGGATCTCAAGCGGTACAGGATATCTGCCAGCGAATCGAGAAAGCCTACCAACTGTTCTTTAAGCACCACAAGCGAGGAGTTAGACCGCCCAACTTCAAGAAAGTTAGACGCTACAAATCGTTCACTCTCAAGCAAGCTGGCTACAAATTCTTAGGCGGGAATCGGATCAAGATTGCAAACCGCGTATATCAGTATTGGAACTCTAGACTGATTGAGGGCACTGTCAAAACGCTAACCATCAAGCGCACTCCATTAGGGGAGTTGTTTATGGTCATCGTGGTAGACAGCGTTGATGAGCCTGAAACCAAGTTCGAGACGAGTAGAATCGCTGGATTTGACTTTGGCTTAAAGACGTTCCTCACTTGCTCAGATGGAACCAAGATTGAATCACCGCAATTCTTGAAGCAGTCTCTCAATGCTATTAAGAAAGCCAGCCGCAACCATTCCAAAAAACGGAAAGGTTCAGCCAATCGGGAACGAGCGAGATTGAACTTAGTTCGCAAGCATGAAGACGTGGTGAACCGCCGTTCTGATTGGTTTTGGAAACTTGCCCATGAGCTAACCAATAAATTCGATGTACTCTGCTTTGAGACGTTGAATCTTAAAGGGATGCAGCGATTATGGGGACGCAAGATTTCAGATCTCGCGTTTGGTGAATTTCTCCAAATCCTCGAATGGGTGGCGACGAAAAAAGGAAATCTAGTCATCTTCATCGACCGATGGTATCCGAGTTCTAAGACCTGCTCGAATTGTGGGCACGTCTTGAAAGAACTAGCGCTAGAGGTGCGTGAATGGCGGTGTTCGTCCTGTCAGTCAGTGAATGGTAGAGACGAAAACGCTGCAATAAATATTTGTGCGGTTGGGGCATCGACCGCTAAGTTAGGCGATGTGAGACAGGCTACGCCTGCAATCGCTGTTTGAGCTTAGAATCCCCGTCTCTTCAGAGCGGGGAGTATGTCAATAAATCCATCCTTATGTGAATATTTGGCTCTCTCCTCTTAAGGTCTATAACCTTTTGTGTCGGAACGGTTAACTCTGGGCATGAGTCAAAAGATCGAGTAAGATTCTTCAGGCAGTGTCATCTACTAGACCTGACATTTTTATAAAAATCCGTTAAAAGTAGCAGCGATAAGCCTTAAACCTAGACAAGTTAGATTAACGGCTATGAACCTGTTTCATTGGGTGGTGTGTGTTCTGGAGTGGCATCGTAGCGATCGGTCTTGGAGGTTCAGCGTTCCTGTCAGTGCTAGCTTACTGCTTGCTGCACCAACGCTTCCTATGCTTCCTTTCTGGCTAAGTCTCAACGTTGACTCGATCGCGACCAATCTAGTTTCTAATCAATCTGATCCGGTTTCTAATTCACTGGTCTCTAACTCAACAGATGAACTAGAGCCGATCGACTCTGAAGTTTTTAATCCGCTGCCGCCAACGGGGGGCTTTCTCCCTCCCTCACAGGAGGTGCAACCCTCGACACCAACCGCGAGTTGCAGCCCTGATCCCAATCTAGCAACAACTCAGCTAGCAATTTCATCTCCTAGTGGAATTTTGCATACGTCTAATTGGGGCGGCGTGATGGATAAGGTGCTGCCTTCGCTAACCGTGCATTTCTCGGCGCGTCCTTTTCCAGAGATCCATCAGCAGGCAAGATTGGCGCAAGTGCCTGTGATGATGTATCACGACATTATTGCGGAGAAAGAAGTTTTCTTCGATGTAACACCAGAGGAGTTTGCAGCCGACTTGCAATTGATTCAGGAAAATGGCTTAACGCCGATTAGTTTGGATCAGTTAGTCGAACATCTGAGTGCGGGTGTCCCGTTGCCCGAAAAGCCAATTTTGTTGACGTTCGATGATGGCTATGCGGGGCACTATACCTATGTTTATCCGCTGTTGAAGCAATATGGCTATCCGGCTGCCTTCAGCATCTATCCTTATAAAGTGGGTAGAGAGCATGGTCGCCCTGGGTTGAACTGGGAACAAGTGCGGGAAATGGCAGCAGATCCATTGGTGACGATCGCCTCCCACAGCGTCAACCATCCGGCTGATCTGCGAGAATTGCCAGATGATCAGTTGCGTCTGGAAATTTTTGAATCAAAGGAAATTTTGGAACGGGAACTTGGGATTCCCATCCATCACTTTGTCTATCCAGAAGGAAAATATGATGAACGAGTAGCTGCCTTTGTGCAGGAGGCTGGCTATCACTCGGCACTGACCATGAACGATGCGGAAGACAAATTTGCCGGAGAGTCGGAGAGTTTGTTGGCGATCGATCGGATTGGGCAGTCGGGTTTGGAAACCGTGATCACCGAAGCGTATGGCGGTGCGCCGTTGATCAATCCTTTTACTACGGCTGATTTTAATTTCAGTGCGCCAGTTCGCTTGAGTCAGCAGACGATCGATGAGGTGCCTCTGATTTTTGCCTCTGGTGGCAAACCCGTGACCATTCACGCCAATAGCCGCTATCAGGTTGCTGAAATTATGGAAGGGACGGAGGCGGTTGCCGCAGTAGACGGGGGCTTTTTCTCGCTAGAGTCTCTCGACTCTAACGTGATGGTGGGTCCCGTTTTCAGCCAAAGCACGAATGAATTTGTTCCGGGCAATCCGGGGGAGATTCCTCTGATTACAGGACGACCGCTCGTGCTGATTAGCCCCAATGAAGTGAGATTTGTGCCGTTTGATCCGGCTAAACACAATACGCTAGAGGGGATTCAAGCGGAGATGCCAGAAGTAACAGATGCTTTTGTGGGAGCGGCATGGTTGGTAAGGGAGGGCTTGCCTCAGCCTGCGGAAGCCTTTGGCAATCTGTTTGATTTTGATGCAGCACGCGATCGGGCCTATTGGGGCATTGATCAAGCCGGACAACCGATTGTGGGCGTATCGGGAGATTATGTAGACTCGATCACGCTTGGACAAGTCTTGGCGAAAGCGGGAATGCGGGATGTGATCATGGTGGATTCGGGAGCAAGTGCATCCTTGGCCTATCAGGGTGAGTCGATGATGAGCTATGAGCCTCGTCCGGTGCCGCACGTAGTCGCGCTATTGCCGCCTGTGGAAGTTGCGACAAGCGATTGTGCTATCGTATCCCAAAAGCAAGCGGACGAATAGGAGGCGATCGTGGCGAAACCCAGTCCATTGCAAAGCCGCCGAGTGCGAGTGTTAATCAGCCCTAAGCGAGGTTGGTTTGGCTTGCTGGTCTCCGTTTGGAAATCGTTTAGACGGCGATCGACCCTATTCTCGCTGGCTTGCTTGGTGGGCTTGATTGCAGGATTAATTTATCCTGATTTGCCTCGGCTGGCGCATCTGCTGAATCAGACCGTTTCGCAAATCAGCCAAACGTTCAACCCGGAGCCGCCGATCGTCATCCCTAAAGCGGCTGTCTCCAATCTTTCAGGGCTGAACCTCTGGAGCCGAGTGGTGAACCAGTGGACGCAGTTTGGGCATTTTCCCTATGAGAAGGCGGCTCTAGATCAGCTAATGGCTCTCCAAGATGAGAGTTACATGGCTCCTCGATTTGAGTTTTTGCACCGGGAAGCCGCTTTCTCGCTCATCAAAATGGTGGCGGCGGCGCAAACACAAGGCATTCAGATTGCAGTGGTATCTGGGTATCGAGATTTTGCGACTCAAGCCTCGCTATTTCAAAATCGAGTTGGTGATTTGGGGTCAGAAGCAGAAGCCGCAAAATCGGTAGCTCCACCTGGATACAGCGAACACCATACTGGATACGCCGTAGATTTGACAGATGGCGCACATGATTTCCGAGACTTTGATCAAACCCCTGCCTTTCAATGGATGGTGGCTCATGCTCACGAGTATGGCTTTGAGCTATCGTTTCCACCAAATAATCTGCAAGGGGTAGATTATGAACCGTGGCATTGGCGGTTTGTTGGCTCGCCGGAGGCGGCAGGTCTGTTTGAAGCAGTGCGAGAGGGTCAGCTTTAAAGATCTAATGAAATCCACGCTGTTTTATCGGGTCATGCGCTTCCCGTTCCGAAGAGGGCTGTAAGAGAACATAAATTCTAGGTGGACGAAATTGCCCTTACCCCTTTCTGCTAGCATTTTTGCAAAAGTTGTGTTTTGAGCATTACATTTCCTCGTAAAAATCCTGATTTACCGAGTCTTCTCAGAAATAGTAACCATTCTTAGAGAATGTTTAAGAAGTATCTGATCCCCCTTAGCCCTCCCTTTTGAAGGGGGATTTAGGAGGATCTTCGATCGCTTGGACATCTGACGAGAGACTCTCTAAAACAGGTTCTTATAGGGCGGGCAATGCTCGTCTTATGAGCAATCCAGTGCATTACTTTTTTCGTTCAGTCAGTGAGTCAGGGTGTGAATCCAGTGAATGGATTGAGCCACAAATTCGATCGGTTCACCTCAGAGGAACGGTGAACGGCACACGCCCACCTATGAGAATGACATAAACAATGTTCACTCCGTCATTTACCACTCCGATCGAGCCTCCGATCGCTACCCATGAAATAACAACCGCGCATGAATTAGAGCAACATTTTCAAACCTGTAGTAGTGATCAATTTACAGGTCGGTTGGATTTAGAAATTCAATCGAATAAAGTGTCCCAATGGAGTTTGTTTTTCCGCTTGGGTCGCTTTGTTTGGGGGGCAAGCCAGGTTCATCCCATTCGTCGTTGGTGTCGGCAATTATCGCTGCACTGTCCTCAGTTGGGCATCGAACTGAACCAGAAGCAATCGAAAGCGCCTCAATATTGGGATTATGATACGTTAGCCGAACTGGTTAGACAGCGAAAAGTTCCGTTGGAACAAGTGACAGCTGTGATTGAAGGCAATTTAGTCGAGATCATGTTCGACATTGTTCAACTGTGGCAACAACAGCGCCGCCCTTCAAGAGCCAAACTGTCTTATCGACAAATTCCCCAAGATATTGTGGCGGCAACGTTGGTCTTGATTCAAGTCGATCGCGTTTGGCAACAAGCAACCCAAACCTGGGACGCTTGGCAGAAATCGGGGTTGGGGAACTGGTCGCCTAATTTAGCCCCGGTGATTTGGGATGCGGATGAATTGCGGCGGCAAACATCGCTCTATGCGTTCCAAAATCTGACGGCGCTGCTGGATGGCGATCGATCGTTACGCGATCTTGCCATCATGCTGAAACAAAATCCACTACCACTCCTCCAATCGATCATGCCTTGTGTCCGGCAAGGGGTGATGGGGCTAGTTGAAATTGGGGATTTAAGCCGTTCCGTTGAGCCAGCACCTTCTCCAAACCCGGAGCCAGCCGACGTTTTGCCGTCTACCAAACCCGTACAAACTCAATCGGTTAGCCCGCAGATTGTTTACATTGACGACAGCCGCTTTGACAACCTGGCAATGAATCGAATTCTGAGTCAGGCGGGCTGTCAGTGTGTCAGTATTCGTGATCCAGTTCAGGCGTTACCCATTCTGCTAGAACACAAGCCTGATTTGATCTTTTTGGATTTGCTCATGCCAGTGACAAACGGATATGAGGTCTGCGCTCAGCTTCGTCGAGTGTCCATGTTCAGAGATACGCCTGTGATTATTGTCACGGCAAGTGATGGAATGGTCGATCGGGTGCGGGCAAAATTGGTCGGTGCGTCCGGTTTTATCTCAAAACCGATCGATTCTGAAAAGGTGCTATCTGTTTTACAACAGTATTTGCCAAGTTCGTTGTCTGTTCAATTGAGGCAAATTAAAACTCCCCCAGCCTGGTCGCCCAAGTATCAGGCATAACGCCAACTGTAATCCGTTTGAAATGACTGTGAGTTTCGTGCTGCGAGAACATACCTTATGACTACCGTGCTTTTAGTGGAAGATAGCTTAACCGACACCGAGATTATGACTCGCTACTTGAGACAGGCAGGGTTAGCCGTGGTCAGTGTGACGAGTTGTGAGGATGCCCAGGTTAAACTGCAAGCGCAACCGCCCGATTTAGTCCTTTTAGATGTGATTTTACCGGGACAGAGCGGATTTGAACTCTGCCGTCAACTCAAAACCGATTCCAGTACTAAACGAATTCCCGTGATCATTTGTTCGACCAAAGGAACTGAAGCAGACAAGCTTTGGGGGTCAATGTTGGGTGCAGATGCGTATTTGCCCAAACCCGTTGATCCGCAGGAGTTAGTGAATATTGTTTTGCGATTGACGGCATCTCAAGAAAGGAAGTTTTTACGGTGATGTCAAATTTTTCACCGGAACGCTACCCGATCGACTCCATCCAAATGGCACTCAGCCTGCGTTCATTCTCCCCAGAACCGCCTTCTGATACTCGCCAACGGTTGCTCCGGTTTCCTCTCAATGTTCAAGATAGCGCCTTGTTGCCTTTGGAGCAGATTACAGAAATTCTCAAGCTCGATCGAGCCGACATTTTACCAATTCCTGAAACACCCAACTGTGTATTAGGCGTTTGTAATTGGCGCGGGGAGATGCTCTGGCTGATTGATTTAGGCAATCTTGTCGGCTATCCGCCTTTAGTTTTGCTAGAGCAAGGTGCAGGAACCGTGATGGCGATCGTGATTAAAACAAACGATCAGTCCCTGGGGTTGGCAGTGCGGCACGTCAATGATATTGAGTTCCACGACTTGCAAACCCTCCATCTTGCAACTCCAGGCTTATTTCCGCCTGGACTCCTCCCGTTTGTACTGGGTGCACTACCAGGGGGCAACGGGGCAGTTTTAAATGTCACCGCAATTATGCAATGCCCTCTATGGCAGACTCATCTGATCTATTCAAGAACCTAAAGTTCTTTAATTTAAACGCTTCTCCGACATGGAAATTGATCAAGCAAGCTATGGCAAGTTTTAACCCATCCAACCAGCCCCGAACTGAGAAATCAAGAACAACTTCTTCATCCCAATCATCCGATGCGCCAGAAGGATTTCTGGACAATGAGGTGAAACGAGAGGCTACCCTTCCCCATGAAATCAATATTACTGGCATGGAAAATGTAACTGCTGCAAAGAGTTCGTCTGTTTCTAATGTTTCCAATGTTTCCAATCCATCCAACCAAAATCATCTGGGGATGATTAGCAGTGGTGATGGCACCCCGATCGCTCTCAAAGGTAATTTCGATTGGCAATGGCTTTTGGCAACGGCGGCTCAGATTCATCAGGCTGAAACAACGGATGCGCTATTTCGAGTCACTTTGACGGCGATTCGACACCGGCTACAAGCCGATCGCGTGTTGATTTATCGGTTTCAGACGGAAGACCGAGGGGAAGTGTTGGCGGAATCGTTAGTGGATGGCTATACGCCGTGTATAGGGGAATTTTTGCCTGCGATCGCCTTTGGAGCCGACAAACCACAGATTTATCAGCAGCGCGTGGTTTCGCTTAGTGATGTGACTACCAACCCACTCAGCCCTTATCAGCATCAAATCATGGAGCGGTTCCAGGTGAAAGCAAGTCTTAGCTTGCCGATTTTACTCGGTCAGATCTGGGGCTTGCTGGTTGTGCAGCAATGCGCTCGCCCTCGGCAATGGTTGGAAAGTGATGTGACATTGCTCTATCAGTTGGTGAATGAACTGAAACTGAGCCTCCAGCGATTGAATTTTCTCACCGAACGGCAGGTCCTCACTCAGGTGAGCGATCGGATTCGCCAAATGTTTGATAGTGCCACGCAAGTGCAAACAGCATGCCAAACAGCGATTCAAGAAGTCCGACGGCTTTTGAACGTCGAGCGCGTTTGTATTTACAAGTTTCGTCCAAACTATTTTGGTGATTTCATTTATGAATCGGAGTCGGGCGGATTTCCGAGCCTGGTGGGCAGTGCGTGGGAAGACACTTATGTCATGGAACACAAGGGCGGCAGATTCCACAATAATGAACCCTTTGTGGTGGATGATGTTTATACGGCTGGCTTGAGCGATTGCCATGTCAAAGCGTTGGAACACTTTGGAGTGAAAGCGTTCATCGTGGTGGCAATTAAGCAAGGGGAGAAGCTTTGGGGCTTGTTGAGTGCGTTTCAACACAGTGGGGCATGGCATTGGGCAGACAGCGATGTCACGTTGCTCACGGATGTCGGTCGTCAACTCGGAACGGCACTCCAAGGAGCCGATTATCTGGCACAATTGCAAGACCAATCGACGCAGATGTCAAAGGCGGCTCAAGTTAGCTATTTGACGGCTGAAATCATTCCTAAGATTTTAAGAGCGCAAGATTTAGATACGATTTTTCGGGTGACTAATCAATCGGTGCGGCTGTTGTTGAAGTGCGATCGTGTTGCCATTTACCAGTTCAATTCAGACGAGACAAGTCACTGGATCGCAGAGTCGGCGACTAGAGGGTTGACTCCGTTAGGCGATGTTGATTTAAGCCTGATCTGGCATCAGATGGATCAACAAGAGACGCCCAACGATCTGCCTCGGCATCGGGAAAGCTTAGTCGTGAACAACACTTACACTGTGGGGCATTCCTCTGATGAAATCGAACTGCTAGAGGAACTGGGCATCAAAGCCTATGTGATGACACCCATTCTCAAAGATGGAAAACTCTGGGGAATCTTAGCTGCCATTCAAAATCGAGAGGTGCGATCGTGGATAGACATAGAAGTGAATGCACTGATTCAGATTTGTACTCAAGTCGGTGCGGGGATGCAGCGGGTTGATGACTTAGAGCAATTACAGCAACAATCAGAGCAGTTGCGAAAGTTGGCAGAACGCGAAAAGCTAATCACGAAGACAGTTGAACGAATCCGGCAATCGCTCGATTTACAACAAGTCTTCAAGACAACTGCACGAGAAATTCGCAACTTTTTGAATGTCGATCGCGTGGCAGTATACAAGTTCGATCTGGAGTCGAATTTCAATAAAGGTGCGATCGTGGCTGAAGACATTCGACCAGGATATGTTTCAATTTTGACCAGTATTGTTGAAGATCCTTGTTTCGGTGAACGTCATGCTGCGTTGTATCGGAAAGGACGAATTTTTGCGATCGCTGATATTCAAACGGCGAACGTGCCAAACTGCTATGTTGATATGCTTGCTCAGTTTCAGGTGCGCGGCAATTTAGTTGTGCCGTTGCTGCGAGGAGAAGATCTGTGGGGCTTGTTTTGCATCCATCAATGTAGCGGCGCACGCGATTGGCAAGACACCGAAATTGATTTTGCTAAACACATTGCCTCGCAGCTAAACACAGCGATTCAGCAAGGCGAGTATCTTGAACAGTTACAAACGGCGTCTCAACAACTCGCAGAAGCCGCCCAACGAGAGAAAGCCGCTAAAGAACGACTTCAGCAAGAAGTGATTCAAGTTTTGACGGCAGTTCGACCTGCATTAGAAGGGGATCTCACGGTGCGCGCTCCTGTCACCGATGATGAAGTGGGCACGATCGCCGATGCTTATAACAACACACTGAGCAGTCTCCGGCAAATCGTCATGCAAATGCAGGATGCGTCTCGACAAGTAGCCAACACTTCACAAGCGAGTGAATGGGCGATCGCTAGCCTCACAGCACAGGCGAAGAAGCAATTTCAGGCATTGGCGCAAGCTAAGGCGCAAGTCGAGACGATGGTGCATTCCACAGAAGCCGTGGGAGCGAGTGCCCAACAAGTTGAAACGGCAGTTCAACAAGCGAATCAGGTGGTGTTGACTGGAGATGCGGCAATGGATAGCACCGTTGACGGAATTTTGGAAATCCGGGAAACCGTTGCGGAAACGAACAAGCGTCTCAAGCGGTTAAGCGAATCCTCACAGAAGATTTCCAGAGTCGTGAACCTGATCAGCAACTTCACCACGCAAACTCAGCTACTGGCGCTGAATGCGGCGATCGAAGCCACTAGAGCCGGAGACTACGGACGCGGATTTGCGGTTGTTGCAGAGGAGGTGCGATCATTGGCACGTCAATCTGCTGATGCTGCCACAGAAATTGAGCAACTGGTGCAAGAAATCCAAATGGGGACATCGGAAGTATCTACTGCGTTAGAAACGAGCATTCAGCAGGTGGCTGAAGGGACAAATTTAGTCACGGAAGCACGAGAAAACTTGAATGCAATTGTGGATGCAACGGCTCAAATTAGCCAAATTGTGGCAACTATCACGCAGGCAACGCAAGAACAAACGCAGCAGTTTCAATCAGTGACGCAAGCCATGACCGACGTTGCCACGATCGCCAATAAAACGTCGGAAGATTCTGTGACTATTTCAACCTCTCTCAAAGAACTGCTGGAAATGGCTCAGAGCCTTCAGGATAAGAGCGATCGCTTTAAGGTGAACTGATTTGTTTGATCTAGATTGGCGGTCGATTGGTGTTCTCCTGGGTTGCGGAGTCTATCTGGTTTTACGAATCAGGCGACTCCGCCAACTTCGAGAGGCAAACCTTCCTCGACAGGCTGTCGAGACAACTCATCAAAACGAAGCAGATCAGACTGTCCCCATCGTTCCTGTTGTTCAAAATCTTTCAACTATGACGACTGACCCAACCATCCGTGAGCAAACCTACCCCTACTTTCTTCAAGAAGTCCCGGAACTCTTGCAAGTTTTGGAACAGGGTTTACTGAATTTACGCGAAGACTGCACGATTAACCAAGTTAATACACTCATGCGGGCAACTCACACGTTGAAAGGAGCCGCAACCAGTGTTGGGTTAGAAACGATTACCACGATCGCCCACTCGCTAGAAGATATTTTCAAAGCGCTCTGCCGACCAGATGTAACGATCGATCCAGACATTGCCGCATTACTCTTCGAGGGATTTGAGTGCCTGCGTTTACCGTTAATGGTTGAACTCACAGGTATCTCGATCAATGATACAGAAGTTCTCGATCGGGCGGCGGCTGTCTTCGCGCAGTTGCAGGAGAAACTAGGAGACTTTTTTGGACAGGAAGCCTATCTGCCATCGTCAATAGAATTAGGATTCGATATTACTCAATCGATTTTTGAAGTGGGTGTGGCGCAGCGACTCGATCAAATTGAAGTGTCGATCGAAACGGCGCAGCCAGACGAACTCATCTCCACGCTCAGAACACAGTCTGAAGTCTTTTTGGGTTTAGCCGAATCGCTAAATCTCTCAGGATTTGGAGCCATTGCTAAAGCCACAATCGCCGCGCTCGACAATCATCCTGAACAGGCAATCCCCATTGCTCAGCAAGCTCTAGCCGACTTTAAGGCAGGACAAGCGGCGGTGTTAGAAGGCGATCGCACACAAGCAGGTCAACCATCCGAAACCTTGCAACGGTGGGCGAACCTGGCAACGGATTCTCCAGTTACGGATGTACTCACGATCGATGCTCTGGCGAATGATTTTGCCATTGCGATTGAGCCGGATGAAACGGCAGGCGATCGACTTTTGGAAAGCATTTGGGGCGATCAGCCATCGGTAACTGATGCCATTTCTGAATCCGATCTGGCATTGATTATTTCTGATGCTGACACTCCCGTCAATGCAGCCGAAGACATTTATGTCGCTAATCAAATTCCGGTTTCTCAAGCATCACCAACCAGTACCCCAACTCCGATTCCAACCAAAGAACCTATTTCGCCGTCTCCCAGCGTGCGGATTAGCGTCGAACATTTAGATCGCCTCAGTCATTCGATCGGTGAATTGTTGACAAACCAAAATCAGCAATCGTTGCAAACAGAACAGCTACAAGCCTCTGTTCGGACCCTGTTTACCCGGCTGCGCCAGCATCAAACGCTCCTCAATCAGCTTCAAGAACAACAGAGTCGCCGCTCGATCGCAATAGAGTCAAGAAGCAATCCTAAACGCAAGCGTAACACCCAAAACGGACATTCAAAAAAACGCTCTGTTGCATCGAGCCAAGCTAGTCACTCAATGCAAATGCTCGGCTTTGATGCGCTGGAATTGGAACGCTATAGTGAATCCGATTTGTTTCTTCAATCCTTGCTAGATAACGTCGTTCAACTCACTGAATCAACTGATGCGATCGAGTTGTTTACTCGTCAATCGGCACAAACATTAGAAAAGCAACGGCGATTATTGACAGGTACACAGAATGCTCTGATTGAAGCGCGGATGGTGCCATTAGGAGAGATTTTCGATCGCTTTCCGCATATCTTGCAGCAATTGGGAACTCGGCACAATAAGCCTGTTTTGTTAATGCTACACGGAACCGAAGTGTTAGTGGATAAAGCCGTTGCTGAGAAACTATATGATCCGCTGCTGCATTTAGTTCGGAACGCTTTTGATCATGGCATTGAACCGATCGCCGTGCGACAAAAGCGAGGCAAACCTGAAAAAGGTCAGATTGAAATTTGTGCCCATCATCAAGGGCGATTTTTGGTGATTGAAGTTCGAGATGATGGTAGCGGATTAGATTTTGAGCGGATTCGTCAACAAGCTGTCGAACGGCAACTGATCTCTCTTGAACAAGCTGAGCAACTTACTCAAGCACAACTCACGGATCTATTGTTTGAACCAGGTTTTTCAACGGCTGCCCAGGTCAATGATCTTTCTGGACGCGGTGTAGGCTTAGATGTCGTGAGAAACCAAATTCAATCTCTGCATGGATTCATTGAAGTGAGTTCTGAACTCCAGCGAGGCACCACATTTATCCTGCAAATTCCGTTGAGTTTGACGATCGCCAAGCTCCTAATCTGTAAAGCTACTAATACAACCCATGCGATGTTTGCAGATGCGATCGAACAAATTCTCATTCCTCAGCCTGATCACATTCGAGAACAATATGGAATTAAAGTATTCTGTTGGCATAGACAATTTGATGAACAGATCGATGAACAGCTTGTTCCGCTTTATTCACTGACAAAATCTCTAAAATATGGTTCAGCGCATCCCCCAGATCCATCCTCTGCCTCGAAACAAGAGTCTGGACAAGTGATTGTATTCCGCTATCAAGGGGCGTTTATAGGGCTAGAAGTGGATCAACTCATTGGGGAACAAGAGTTAGTGATCCGTCCGTTAGGGACAATCATTGGCTCTCCAGATTATGTCTATGGAACAAGCGTATTAGCTGATGGGCGGCTCACTTTAGTTATTGATCCGATCGCCTTGCTGCAACGCTTGGTGAATCAACAAGAGAATGAGTCTGCGAGAAGCGATCGAATGACAGCCCTCCCGATGCTTCCGGCTAGCCTCCAATTGCAATTACCTACCCAAACTTACGCGGCCCTTCCTGCTGCACCTGAACTAGAACTGAAAGCGAATACCGATCAAAAAATTCTGATCGTGGATGACTCTATCACGGTTCGCCAAGGGCTAAATTTGACGCTTCAAAAGGCGGGATATCATGTCATTCAAGCGAAAGATGGTCATGAAGCGATCGAAATCCTTCATCAGCAAACAGATATTCGGTTAATTATCTGTGATATTGAAATGCCTCGTGTCAACGGCTTTGAATTACTCCGGCATTGTCAACGCATCCCTGATTTAACAACTATTCCAGTTTTGATTCTGACATCCCGGAGTAGCGATAAACACCGACTGCTTGCTTCACAACTGGGAGCGGCTGCCTATATGACAAAACCCTACCTGGAACACAAACTGTTGACCGTGGTAGCAGAGGTTTTAAATGTCCAGTTAATCGCGAAAACCTAATAATCTTTTGAAAGGTGAAAAGAAGGAATGCATAGCAAAGCAAACTCCAGTAAATTCATTGTATTTAAGATCGCTGAGTATCACTTTGGAATCCCAGTCGATCGCGTTTTGCAAGTGATCAATTACGCCTCTGAAACCAACAAAGAACTCAATTCAATGGGGCTTATACAAATTAGTAATCATACGATTAGAATACTGAATTTACATCAACGATTGAACTCAGAGAACCAATCTCGATCACTCAATCAACCCTTTCTAGTGATCATTCAAAATACTCAAGAAGAACTTTGTGCGATTCCTGTTGATACGCCACCTGATTTAATGGAATTCTCATCTGCGATCGTGCGACCGCTTCCACCCACAAATCATCCATCAAATCTTGCTGAACTCGCGAGCCACATTATCACGCTTACGCAAAAAGAGATAACAACGATCGTTTTTTTACTGGATATGCAGAAAATAACAGATCTCATCCTTAGCACAGACTTTGCGAACTTTAAGGTTTGTCCATAGGTGTAAGTATGGCTGTCGGCCATCAAGGTTAGGACATCGGGATTAAAGGGGGTGTGGGGCTTCGCCCCCAGCCAGGGGTGGAACCCTTGCACCCCGTCCTCACCCAAGTGGCTGTCGCTGTAATTTTCCAGCCGATGTGTAGAGAAGCTGTTGTGCCAGTCACAGTATATAAAAATTTTCCAGAATTTTTGTGGAATGGGCATCTTGCCTGTTCACTTGTGCAAAATCCTTGGGCAAAATCAACGTGGAACAGCTTACTAGTGTAGGTCTTCTTCCCAAATGCCAATGTAGATGCGATCGGATTCATTGCGTTCAATTACGCCCTCAAGATCACCTAGCGCGAAGGAATAGCGATCGGCATCGCGTTGCTGAATTTTAGTCAGGGCTTGCTCAATTCCTTCTGTCAAATTACCATTAAGCATCTCGTTGATCGTCTCTAAAATCACAGCAGAGTCTACCGATTGAGCAAAAGATGCTTCCGTTTGTCGAACCCGATCGCCATCCAGATCATAGATGAAGGCAAGCGTCACCTCGTCGGGAGCGAGGTCATAGAGAGCAGAGCGAGTATTCGCCCAATAGCCGTATTCGTCAACTTGAGTCGGTTCTCCTAGCCACTCCAGAACTTGTTGTTCGGTTGTCCCTGGGGGAATGCCTGGTACACTTTGACTGATAACATCATCTGCTGCAATTCGATCGGGCTGCTCGTCTGGAAGTTGTTCTGGCTCAGACTCTAGATCAGAAGCTTGATCAAGGAATGGATCTTCTGAACTTGGTCGTTCTGGCTCTTCAACTGGATCGGGTGAGTCTGGAGAGAATTGAGGCGCGATCGGCTCTGAAAACTGCGGTTCCTCCTCAAGTGGGGCAAGGGCGCGATCGGGAGTATCGAGAGTGGGGGCAGGCGTGTCTGACGGATCAAGAGGGTGCGAGGGGATTGAAAGCGGCTCAGGAATGGAGGACGTTCGCTGACTATAAAACCAGATTGCCCCAACGATACCTGAGATGAGAGGCGTTGCATAATGGAGGGATGAATTGAGGTGAAATCCGATGCAATGCCCTGAATGCAGCTCGACTCATATCCGTAAAAATGGACGGCGGCGCGGTAAACAAAATCACATCTGCGTAGATTGCTCTC
>JAAUSF010000251.1 GCA_012033255.1 Cyanobacteria bacterium RU_5_0 | reverse complement strand
AGAAGGGCGTGAAGAAGGGCGTGAAGAAGGGCGTGAAGAAGGGCGTGAAGAAGGGCGTGAAGAAGGGCGTGAAGAGGGACTTCGGGAGGTAGCCCTGAATCTACTACAAGAAGGGGTTGCACTTGAGGTGATTGTTCGCGTTACGGGTTTATCGATCGAACAACTGCAACAGTTGCAATCTACACTGAACCAGTGATTTAGAGCTATTGTGGGAGAGTAGACAATTTACTACCCTCTTGTTCGTACTCTGTTGAAACATGATGGCCGATCATGCCATGACTGAGGGGCAATTGCACACTGACCCAACGCCAAACCCAACGGATCTCAATGAAATTATTCTGGATTTCAATGATATCCAGGCAGAGCTAAACTATCGACAAGCGCAAGATGTCCTGCGCGATCTGGTGCAAAAGCTGGATTTGACACTTCAGGAGCGAAGAGGATTAGAGACAGAGATTAACAGCCTGGAAACCATGCTCGATAAGCTCGATCGCCAGGTCGTCCACATTGCAGTGTTTGGGATGGTGGGTCGCGGCAAATCTTCGCTACTGAATGCGTTACTAGGACGGGAAATCTTTGAAACAGGTCCGACTCATGGGGTGACGCAGACGGTTCAGAGTGCCCAGTGGAGTGCAAAACGGGAAGCGATCGCCGGAAGTGACTCTGATCTTTGGAAAGTCTCTCTCCCCGGACTTGGCAACTCGCAGATTGAACTGATTGACACTCCTGGCATTGATGAGGTTAACGGCGAAGTCCGCGAAGCGTTGGCACGGCAGATTGCACAACAAGCAGATTTGATTTTGTTCGTCGTCTCTGGAGATATTACTAACGTAGAGTTTCAGGCACTTTCGGAACTGCGGCAAGTCAGCAAACCGATCCTGCTTGTCTTTAATAAAATTGATCAATATCCGCAAGCCGATCGCCTCGCCATTTACGAAAAGATTCGCGATGAACGAGTCCGCGAACTGCTCTCACCCGATGAAATTGTCATGGCGGCTGCTTCGCCGCTCATCGCGAAAGCGTTACGGCATCCAGATGGCAAGGTCATCCCTCACCTCAGTCGCGGCATTCCTCAAGTGGAAGAATTAAAGCTAAAAATCCTGGAAATTCTGCATCGAGAGGGCAAATCGCTCGTTGCCCTCAATACCATGCTTTACGCCGATATCATTAACGAACATCTAGTGAAACGGAAGCTAGAGATTCGCGATCGCAGTGCCAACCAAGTGATCTGGAATGGGACGATGACCAAAGCAATTGCTACGGCAGTCAACCCAATCATGATTGTGGATCTTCTGAGTGGAGCCGCGATCGACGTTGCGATGATTATCGCCCTTTCGCGACTCTACGGCATCCCCATGACCCAACAAGGAGCGATCGGACTGCTGCAAAAAATAGCCCTCAGTTTGGGCGGTGTCACGGCTAGCGAACTTTTGATCACCTTCGGCTTAAGCTCCCTCAAAAGCCTCTTTGGACTCTCCGCACCTGCTACAGGAGGCTTTTCTCTTGCTCCCTATCTCTCCGTTGCCGTCACCCAAGCTGGAATTGCTGGAGTCTCCACTTACGGCATCGGGCAAGTTATTAAAACTTACCTGGCAAATGGAGCCTCCTGGGGACCCGATGGACCCAAGGCAGTGATCGATCGTATTCTCAATTCTTTGGATGAGACATCTATTCTGAATCGGATTAAAGATGAGTTGCGGACGAAGTTAGGTAGCGAGGTGATGGAGTGATGGGGAGATGGGGGGATGGGGGGACAAAAATACAAGTTATGGCAGTAGAAATCCTGCACCATATTGCTCTATCTCCTCCTCATTTCTTACAGCCAGTTTCACTTGCATAAGCCACACGCATACCCATCCACTCATCCACTCATCTACCCACCCACACACAACTGTGGCTCATTCATCTGAAAATCGCTGTAATTTCCTCGCTCCCCATTTCTCGTTCATTTCCTCATTTCACGATTTCCTTGCAATCTCTTCATCACAACTTAGCCCAACGTCCTAGTATCAGAGATTACTCTTAGAGTCAGGGCTAGTTACCAACCCTACCTAGGAAATCAAGGCAGACAGAGAAGGGGGCTTTCTATCTGTCTGTCTTGTCCTAGGGATTCACTTGAGGGGCTAATTACTTACTTCACGAACCGTACTCTACATTTCGGTATCTCTGAAATACTTACATTGGGATCGTGAACTCAATACCTTGCAATAATCACAAAGACACAAAGACACAAAGCAGTAGAGTCGCACAAAACAAATCGTTTGCAATTCTTCATTCTTCATCCTTCCCCTTTCCCCTCTTGCCCAACTCAATTCAACTCCACTACACTGTAAGACACCGTTCCTTCTATTCAAGGCTCCTCTATCCCCTCTATCCCTGGCTCCTGATATGGGCATTTGTAAAGAGAACAGTGTAGATTTGCAAAGTCCTGGCTCTTGGCAACAGGCGCAGCGTATTTTGGAAGTCTTGGCTTCCTTGAGCTATCGAGCCGGTGAGATCGATCGCTACTTACACCAGATTGCCTGTGGCGTAAGTCAGTTAGTCGGGTTAGATTGGTCGGTCGTTACGATTTGCCAGGATGGGAAAGAGCGCGTCATGGCAAGCAGTCTAGATTTGGGTGAAGGAGATCACATTTATTCGTTGCATGGGCTGCTGACGGACACGGTGGTGCAGACGGGACGATCTTTAGCAGTTGAAGATGCCAAGCAGCATCCAGAGTATGGCAGACCTCCAGAGGGCTATATTTCCTATTTGGGCGTTCCGCTTCGCACTCCTCAAGGAGAGATTCTGGGCACTATTTGTTCTTTCTGCAATCAATCTCGATCGTTTTCAGTGGATGAAGTGCGTACTGTAGAACTGTTTGCGGAACGAGCCGCAACGGCGATCGACAATTTCCGTCTCTATCAGCAGCAGCAACAGTTTAATGAAGCTTTGGAAGTCGAAGTTGCAAAACGCACAGAGGAATTAAAAGCGGCTCAAGTACAGTTAATTGAACAAGAACGATTAGCGGCAGTTGGGCAATTCGCTGCGATGATTGTGCATGAAATTCGCAATCCGATGACGACGATCCGCATGGGCTTGAATTATTTCAAGAAAACCCATTTGTCTGAGCCGGAGCAAGAACGACTATCGCTATCACTGGATGAAGTGAACCGCTTAGAAAATTTGCTACGTGAAATTTTGCTTTACGCCAAACCACAGGTGCTTCAACTCACCGAGTTGGATGTGAATGAATTGATCAGCACAATGCTTGTGTCGCTGCGCGAGATGCCTGAAGCAGTCGATCGCCTCATCACATTTGTTCCGAGCGAATCTTCGATCGACATTAAGGGCGATAAAGATAAGCTAAAACAGGTGATGATCAATTTGGTGCGGAATGCTTGTGAGGCGATCGCCCCTGTCGAAGTAGTGACCTGTTCTGTCGAAAAAGATGACCCTGATCACATTTGGCTTCGGGTGCATAACGGCGGGACACCCATTTCACCCGATGTTCTTGCCAGATTGACAGAACCATTTTACTCAACAAAATCTGGCGGTACAGGATTAGGACTGGCAATTGTCAAACGAATTATCGAAGCACACAAGGGAACATTGTTGATTCAATCTGATCCTGTCACAGGAACAGTTGTGAGTATCCGGTTGCCGATCGCTTCACGAAATTCGATCGATAAATTCTCCTCAACCTGTTTGTAATCAACTCGATTCACGCGCTTGTTCCATCCATTAGAAACTCATACCCTTCAAGGAGAAGAACTCCCCAATGAAGTTGCAGATGCTCCTACTAAGACAAGAACAATGCCGATGATTCCAAGCGGAGTAATTGGATCGGGCGGGATTAGTTCAGGCGATATTGCAACGGCTAAAGCAACTAGAATTGCTGTCGTAATCGGCACTAAAGCCAACATGGCAGCACTCCGAGATGTTTCCCAATACTCCATAGATTTAGCGAATGAAGCATATGAAATCACTGTGCTTAAACAACAAAAGATTAATGCAGCTATTTGGGTTGGATTGAGAGAAAAGACCTTTTCAGGTAACGCAAAGTTGGTGAGTAGTGAAGCGGTTCCTCCGTATAACAACAACATTAAAGTTGACGCAGAAACTTGCATCAATAAATGTTTTTGAAGAACAATAAAAACCACCCAACATGAGGCTGAAAGTAGTAGAAAAATTACTCCTATAAAATACTGCTCTATAGAGTCTACTAACTCTTGAATATCCTGATTGAAAAATAAGATTAGTCCCAGGACAAGAACGTTAATTAATCGGGGTGTTGGTTTAGTCTTCAATAACACTGATCCAATACCAATGATTGCCAAGTGGTTTTGCATTCAACAACCAAACATAGTATTCCACGTTAGCCACTCCAAATAGATCTCCCTG
>JAAUSF010000250.1 GCA_012033255.1 Cyanobacteria bacterium RU_5_0 | reverse complement strand
AGCCCATACTTGAGCGTATGGGAGAGGTTAGGAGATTTCCAGCAAAGAATCTACCAATCGTAGGATGGGCAAAGGGTCTTACCCGTGCCCATCGTCAGCCAGAATCATGGATGGGCACGGATGCCTTTGCCCATCCTACGCAGGTATTTTATCTGTCGGAAATCTCCTTATGCGTGATTTGTGCGAAAAGTGGCAATGCGAGTGTCTGGAGTTTAATGGAGAGCCAGATCATGTTCATCTGGTATTTCGCTACTATCCTCAGATGCATGCACCGCTTGATGTTCTCAGAAAATATGTGCAAAACCAGGGAGGCTGTGTGTCAGACTCCGCTCATCGCTGCGTCTGACGCTCTTGAGTTCATGTATCCCGACGCTCCCCTTCGGGAGCGCGCGGGGCTTATAGCTCCCCGAACCCCTAAAATTTTGGCTGGTTCTTTGTCTGTTGTTACCGCCAAGGATACTGAAAGTTTTCTACCATCTAAGGTGTGTTGATTTCTGGTAAGTTTCAATGACCAATCGCCTTGCCGAATCTCAGAGCCTCTACCTCCGCAAACATGCCGAAAATCCGATCGACTGGATGCCTTGGTGCGATGAGGCACTAGAGAAGGCAAAACAAGACAATAAGCCCATTTTTCTGTCGATCGGCTATTCAAGCTGTCACTGGTGTACGGTGATGGAAGGAGAGGCATTTTCTGATCTGGAGATTGCTGAGTATATGAATGCTCATTTCGTGCCGATTAAGGTCGATCGCGAGGAACGCCCTGATCTCGATAGCATTTATATGCAGGCGCTGCAAATGATGACTGGGCAAGGCGGTTGGCCCCTCAATGTGTTTTTATCGCCAACCGATCGCATTCCCTTCTACGGCGGTACCTACTTCCCATTAGACCCAAAATACGGACGCCCTGGATTTTTACAAGTCCTGCAAGCGATTCGTCGCTTCTACGATACCCAGGCTGATAAATTAAATTCTGTCAAAGGTGAAATCCTGGAGCGGTTGCAAAAAACAACTGTGGCTCAGTCAGGGACAGCCCTAACAGGTGATCTGTTGGGGTTAGGGTTGGAATATAGCACTGGAATTTTGTCCGCTAGAGGCATGGGACCTAGTTTTCCGATGATTCCCTATGCTGGAACGGCTCTCCGAGCCACTCGATTTAACGTCCCAAATGGGCGATACGATGCGATCGAAACTTGCAAACAACGGGGACTCGATTTAGCACTGGGCGGAATTTATGACCATGTGGGCGGCGGATTCCATCGCTACACCGTTGATTCCACTTGGACGGTGCCCCATTTCGAGAAAATGCTTTATGACAATGGGCAAATCGTTGAATATCTGGCAGATTTGATGGCGTCTGGAGAGCAAGACCCTGCATTCAAACGGGCGATCGTCGGAACGGTACAGTGGCTTAAACGCGAGATGACGGCTCCCGCAGGATATTTCTATGCGGCTCAGGATGCCGATAGTTTTGTCATGCTTGACGATGTTGAACCGGAAGAAGGAGCCTTCTACGTCTGGAGTTTTGCGGAGCTAGAGCAGCACTTGACAGACGCCGAACTCACTGAACTTGGCGAACAATTCGTTATCACGCTGTCCGGTAATTTTGAGGGCAAGACCGTTTTGCAGCGTCGCTATCCGGGGCAGCTATCCGACTCGGTAGAAATGACACTGACTAAGCTATTTACCTTTCGCTACGGCACTAAGCCAGAGGCGCTTCCGACCTTTCCACCCGCTCGAAACAATCAAGAAGCGAAAAATCGACCTTGGGCAGGACGGATTCCCGCCGTCACCGACACCAAAATGATCGTCGCGTGGAATAGCCTGATGATCTCTGGGTTGGCACGAGCCGCTACTGTCCTTCAAGCCTCTGAATATCTCAGTCTTGCGGCGAAAGCTGCCCAATTTATCCTGGATCATCAGTGGATAAACGATCGCCTCCATCGGCTCAACTACGATGGACAGCCAACCGTTCTTGCTCAATCGGAAGACTATGCCCTCTTCATCAAAGCTCTCCTTGACCTTAACCAGGCATCAGGGAGCCACGATCAGCAATCCGGGAATCAGGCGCAGTTTTGGTTAGAACGAGCTATCAGCGTCCAGGAAGAATTTGATAACTTCCTCTGGAGCATTGAGATGGGTGGATATTACAACACAGATGCCACAGCCGATCTGGTCGTGCGAGAGCGCAGTTTTGAAGACAACGCCACACCATCCGCCAATGGAATTGCAATCAGCAATCTGGTTCGCCTGACCCTGCTGACGGATGATCTGTCATACCTCGATCAGGCTGAACATGCTCTTCAGTCGTTCAGCACAATCATGGGACAATCGCCTCAAGCTTGTCCGAGTCTATTTGCCGCACTTGACTGGTTCCGTAATCCTACATTGCTTTGCACTAGTGCAGACCAAGTGACTCAATTGAGTACACAATATCTCCCTACGCTGGTTTATCGCATTGAATCAAACTTTCCAGAGGGAGCCGTGGGGCTAGTGTGTCAGGGTCTAAGCTGCAAAGCCCCTGCCCTCACTCTAGAGCAGATGAACGAGCAGCTTCGCCAAAGTCTCGTGAGAGGATAAACGATTCGGCACCCCCACCTTGGCAAGCGGTTACGCTTGGTGCGTCTCCAAGATGGGGATCTACTTATGGCGAATATGCTCATAGATTGCCAGATAGCGTTCACCGGGATGGTTCCAGGAATAGTCGTAGTTCATGCCTTGAATCACGAGCTTTTCAAACTCTTGCGGGTAGTAGTACCACAAACCGATCGCCCGATCCATTGCCGACTCAAGCGCCGAATAATCAGTCTGGAAGAAGACATACCCGTTACGCTCCTCTGGCGGATGGAAATTGTCGTAGTCGCGATCGAACACGGTATTCACTAAGCCACCCACCCCTCGAACGATCGGCACGGTGCCATACCTCAAGCCGATCATTTGCGTCAGTCCACATGGCTCATAATTACTGGGCACAATGATTAAGTCTGCTCCAGCATAGATCAGGTGAGACAATTCTTCGTTGAAGCCAATCTCCAGGTGAACATCCGGGTTTTCATTGAGGAAGTGTTTTTCATGCCAGAACCACGAGTTAATCCCCGGTTCAGTGGCGGAGCCAAGCAAGACAAACTGTGCGTCTTGACGCAAGGCATAGTAGATGGCATGGTGAACCAGATGCACCCCTTTTTGCTCATCCAAACGACCGATGTAGGCGATCAGTGGTTTTTCCTCATGGCGCAACCAGAGCCGATCGCGCAGAGCTTTTTTGTTTTTCGCTTTACCCTTCAAATCATCCACACTGTAGTGGTAGGGGGTGTAGCGATCGCTCTCCGGATTCCATACATCATAGTCAATCCCGTTCAATACTCCGCCAAACTTGTGCTGATGCAACTCCAAAGTGTGACCTAAGCCATAGCCAAATTCGCCATAGTGGGCTTCCCAGGCATGATGTGGCGAAACAGTCGTGACAAAGTTGGAGTAGACGATCCCACCTTTCATGAAGTTGAGGGCAAAGGGGTTGAAGTTGTCGCGCAGGCGATCGTAATCGAAGTAATATTCCTCGCGATTTAGACCCGTTGCCCAGAGAATATTTGTACCTGCGATGCCCTGATGTTTGAAATTGTGGATGGTATAACAGACTCGTTGGTTCTCCATCCCGTGATGCTGATAGATCTCAAACAGCAAAACTGGAATCAATCCTGTTTGCCAGTCATGACAATGAATCACATCAGGATGCTTATTTGTTCGTTGGAGAAACTCCAATGCCGCTTTGCTGAAGAAGGCAAACCGCAAATGATCATCCAGACAGCCATAATAGGTGCCCCGGTTGAAAAAATTATCATCAGATTGCGGTTCGATAAAGAAGCATTGTCGTCCGTGTACCCAACCACAGAAAACTTGACACCGAATTGCCACACCATACCAAGGCACCATTAAGTCTCGATAGGCGTCATGTAAGCCCCAGATATGGTCATATCGCATACAGTCATACTTTGGCAGAATAATCTCTACCGTATGCCCTCGAATTTCTAACTCTCGACTGAGTCCGTAAACGACATCCCCCAGACCACCTGCTTTGATGACCGGGGCGCACTCAGAAGCGATTTGTACAATGTACATAATTACTTCTTTAACAAAAATTTATTCTAAGTCATGTGGATTCCAGGCATTCATATCCCTCAACCTGTCCTGCGGAACAAGCGAGTTAAGTTCCCTGGCTAGGGAGGATATTATACTTTACGAAGTGTAACAAGTGGGAGATGTCTACGGATATCCAGCAATTCTCAGTATGGAAATTTAGCTGGTGTTGGGCGGGATGTCTAGCTCTAGCCCTTGCAGCATGAAGGTAAGCAGATGATCCCAACTGTCGAAATACATGTACCGGGTTAACGCCCGCAAATC
>JAAUSF010000249.1 GCA_012033255.1 Cyanobacteria bacterium RU_5_0 | reverse complement strand
TATTGCTGGAAATGGAGCCGCTGTGAAGTGGACAATGCGAGTGACTGGCAAAAAATGGCAAACAGGGAATCGCCGAAGGAATCAGTGTGTTTGAAGTCCATGAATCTGGAAAATTCAAAAGGTTTCATCCTATTGGGATGAAGCGGCTCTAAAAGCGCAAATGAAAGACTAATGAAACTCATGAAATTAATAGTCGATCGCCCCTAATGCCCGCAGGGAAAACAATTGCGCTTCAGTCAGACCTCTCACACTCGTGATATTCATGCGTTCATAGGGACGATCGGCAGTTAGCGTTTTCAGGCACTTTCCTGTATTCACATCCCAGAGTTTAATCGTTTCATCCTGGCTACCGCTTGCCAGTAATTTTCCGTTGTGACTGAAGGCGATCGACCAAACCAAATTCGTATGTTCATGGAAGGTGCAATGACAAGCTCCCGTGTGAACATCCCATAGTTTGACAGTTTGATCACTGCTGCCACTGGCTAATGTTTTTCCATCTCGGCTAAAGGCGACAGACCAAATCCGACTTGTGTGTCCAGAGAGCGTCTGAAGACAGTTACCCGTCATCACATCCCATAGTTTGATCGTGTGATCACCACTGCCACTTGCCAGTAGTTTTCCATCCGGACTGAAGGCGATCGACCAGACCCAATTCGTGTGTCCGATAAAGGTATGAGCGCATTCTCCAGTTATTCCATTCCACAGTTTCACGGTTTGATCATGTCCACTGCTAGCAATTATTCCCTCTGGGCTGAACGCCACCGAGCAAACCCAACTGCTGTGACCTTGGAAGGTGTGACGACATTGTCCTGTGTTAATATCCCATAGCTTGACTGTGTGATCGTCACTTGCACTTGCCAGAGTCTTACCGTCGAGGCTGAATGCGATCGCCCACACTCGGCTGCTATGCCCATATAGTGTTCTCCGACATTGCATTGTGCGAATATCCCAAAATTTTATCGTTTGATCACTGCCGCCACTCGCCAAGATTTTTCCATCCGGGCTGAACGCGACTGTACAAACGGCGTTGGTATGTCCTCGCAACGTGTGTTGGCATTCACCCGTGTGGATGTCCCAAAATCGGATGGTGTGATCATCATGACCACTCGCGATGATTGCCTCAGTTTCATCTGATGGAACAGGGCTAAAGGCGACAGACCAGACTCGATTGGTGTATCCCTGCAACGTTTGACTGCATCGACCTGTGTTGATATCCCACAGTTTCACTGTATGATCGCCACTGCCGCTAGCTAGCATTTTGCCATCCGGGCTAAATGCCATCGATCGCACCCAATTCTTGTGCCCTCGCAGCGTTTGCCAGCATTGACCCGTCTGCACATTCCAGAGTTTGATTGTCTGATCTTCGCTGCCACTTGCTAATGTCTGATGATCCGGGCTAAAAGCGATCGTGCGTACCCAATTGGTGTGTCCTTGCAACGTTTTGAGGCAGTCACCCGTATCAATTTCCCACAGCTTAATGGTGTGATCGCTGCTACTGCTTGCCAATAGGGGCTGACTTCCACCGGAAAAGGCAACTGACCAAATCTGTTGAGTGTGTCCCTGTAAGGTTTTAAGACAGTCGCCTGTTTGGACATCCCAGAGTTTTAGAGTTCGATCATCGCTACCGCTTGCCAAAAACTTGCCATCTGCGCTGAACGCGATCGATCGCACCCACGCAGTATGTCCTTCTAGCGTTCTGAGACAGCTACCTGTGTAAACATCCCATAGCTTCAGGGTTTGATCTTCGCTACTGCTGGCTAACATCTGACCATCCGGACTAAATTTGACCGACCAAACCGGACGAGTATGCCCTTGCAGCGTTTGATAAAACTGGCCGGTTCGCAAATCCCAAAGTTTTATGGTTTGATCTTCACTGGCACTGGCTAACGAGTTACCATCTGGGCTAAAGGCGATCGACCAGATCCAGCCTGTGTGACCTTTACAGGTAAGAAGATTTTTCCCGTTTGCTAGCCAAAGACGAAGTTCGCTATCGACATCTCCCGTTGCTAGAAACTTTCCATCTGGGCTGAATTGCACCGTTAACGGGATAGCTAACGTTTCAGTGAAGACAGTTTTGGATAGATCTGAGTGAGCAAAATTGACATTATGCAGATCTATATCGCGTAGATCTGCTTGCCAAAGGGCTAACTGGGAGAAATCATAACTGGTTAAATCGACTTGAAGCTGACGGAGCAAATTGAAGAGATTTCCTCCGGCATAACCAGGTTCCAACGGAGATGTCATTTGTAATTTTAACAAGAGTTGCGCGAGTTGCTTTTCAATCCTCGCGGAACTGTTCAATGCGGTGAGCAAATGATTGAGAATAGGCTTCAAGATTTGATTAATTTGAGCATCTTTAGCATATTCTCTACCTTGAGCTTTTAACAGAGCATGGCTGTTCAAAATGGAGATTTCTTGAGCAACGATTTCATGGCATACTTGCTGAATAATGTGATTGCTCACATATTCCATCAATACCGCTTGTTGAGTATATTTGCCAGATTGTTTTTCAATTAGCGATCGCCAACTCAGCGACTCCAATGCCTCTAGTAACTCTGCCTTAGAAACCGTTGGCACAATATCAGCAGCAAGCTCCGAAATTGAACTCCACTCTCGATTGATGGCTAACCAATACATAACAATTTTTTCAAGCGGAGAACAGCGCTCAAATTGTTGATCGAGCAACACCTGAATGCTGCTGAAAACCGTTGCATCTTGCTCTAAAAATGCGCCAATGTCACCGTCGAATAAATCTTGAATACAGGTTGCCACGATCTTGAGAGCTAGAGGGCTGCATCCATAAAGCTGACAGAGTTGCTGCTTCTCGGCATCTGAGCCAAATAGTCCTTTCGCTCGAATTAAGGCTTGTGTCACTTCCAGAGAGCCAGTCAGTCGCAGCGATCGAACACAGAGTTCAATTCCCTCTAGCGTTGCAATCTCAGCAGGTTTCTCCCGACTGGTGAGAATAAAGCAACTTTGATGAGCGGTTTCTCCGATCGTCCTAAACAATTCCCCATATTCCTCATAGTCTGAGCGATATTGTCCGGCTCGATTTCCGGCTTGCAAGATCGTCTCCAGATTATCCAAAACCACTAGACACCGAAAATTCCGCAGCCAATAGATCAATTGCTCCATAGCTGCTTCCGTATCCTGCTGATGAGAAACAAATGGCACCAAATCACTCAGCAAAGATTCTAAGGATGGAGCATTCCGAAGCGATCGCCAGATCACGCAATCAAAATAACTAGCCCTGGCTATCTGTTGCGCTAACTTGATTGATAGTGTGGTTTTGCCAACCCCTCCGATGCCAAGCAGAATGATCAGACGGCAGCGATCGATCTCGATCCATTGCTCTAATACAGTAAGTTCTTCCGTGCGTCCGTAAAACAGGCTAACATCAGCCGCTTCACCCCAGTCGCAGCGCGACGTAGCAACAGATTGAGTAGCAGATTCGGCAACAGAGTTGACAATGGATCGAGTAACAGCTGGAATGGGTGGAGTGACAGATGGGATGGCGGCTTGGAGAACGGTTGAGGGTGGCAAAACCTCCGGAGGGGGGATTGTCGCGGTTCGAGTGACACCATTCGTGATCAAATCTGCTGCTACCTTTCGCCCATACCGGGCCAATGCCGATTGAAAGTTAGTCTTGCTAACCGATTCCCCTAATGCTTGACTCAGCATTTTCCAGAGCTTAGGACCAGTATCGCGGGTCAGGTAGCTAATCGAGTAGCTTGAGGTTTCAGCAATTTGCTCATAAGTTTGGCTATTCCAGGCTCCTTTTAGGATGGCAGTTTCCACATCGCTGAGGCGTCTACCAAACTTAGCAGACACCACGGCATTCGCAACTTCAAGTGCCTGGTCGAGGTTCATTTTTTGTGAACTGCTGATTTCGATCGCTCTGGCTTGATTGTAGCGACCTCTTCAGAGACTTTTCGCGCAGGTAAACTTTTTTCAAGTTTTTTGATCGCGCAATCTGTATACCCTTTGCCTACTGGCACATACTCAATCGTATCCAGCCTCGATCGCACTATTGCCGCCCTCTGGAGTCGCGGTGGAAAAGTTGTCTTTTCGTTGAGGACTTCAATCTGCCTTGGATATGTGAGAACGATCGCCCCTCTCGCAAATTCGGGCTAAACTAAGGGCAAGACTTCGCTCCCCCCTTGCTGGCTCCTCCCCTATCATGAGTGTTGCTAACGACTCAGAAATCCTAGAGAATGATCTGCTAGAGAATGACCTGGAAGCCGACAACCTAGAGGATAGTGACCTAGAGAATGGTATATTTCCTCCTGGAGACTTGCTCAGTGATGAACCCCCCTTGGAAACCGAACTGCATCTACGCCAACTGGTCTTACTGATTCAATCTCTGGAGGGGTGGTGGGGCGATCGACAGGACTTCTA
>JAAUSF010000012.1 GCA_012033255.1 Cyanobacteria bacterium RU_5_0 | reverse complement strand
TCCCTGCATTGCGATCGAGATTCAATGCTTTCTCTTTTTCTTTTTTCTTTTTCGTTCTTCGTTTTTCCTCCCCGTTTCCATTAATTCAACTTCCGAAGAAGTTTTGAGAGACATGTTCGAAGCATATTCGGGGACCTCCCCATGTTTCCATTAATTCAACTTCCGAAGAAGTTTTGAGTGCCAACCCGATTCTCTTTTTGGGATGCTGCTCTGCCAGGTTTCCATTAATTCAACTTCCGAAGAGGTTTTGAGGGTAAACCCAGAATTGGTTAAGGCACTGCGACCAAGTGTTTCCATTAATTCAACTTCCGAAGAAGTTTTGAGGAAAACTCACCATCGGCGAAACCCACGACCTGCTCGTTTCCATTAATTCAACTTCCGAAGAAGTTTTGAGGTCAGTACCAATACAACGATACCGATTTGCGTTTCGTGTTTCCATTAATTCAACTTCCGAAGAAGTTTTGAGCTGTACAACTTTGTGCCACCCGGCACCGCCAAAACGTTTCCATTAATTCAACTTCCGAAGAAGTTTTGAGGCGCTGTGTGCCGTCGCACCCAGAACCCAGCAAAACAGTTTCCATTAATTCAACTTCCGAAGAAGTTTTGAGGTGTCGTCTCACGTCCCCTCACCACTGATGGGAAAGGTTTCCATTAATTCAACTTCCGAAGAAGTTTTGAGTCGTTTGAAGAAGTCTTCCAGGTGATAGCAACAAAAACTTGTTTCCATTAATTCAACTTCCGAAGAAGTTTTGAGCTGTTGAACCAGAGGTGAGGATTCCGGATGGAACCTAGTTTCCATTAATTCAACTTCCGAAGAAGTTTTGAGAAATCACAAAGGACCTTCCAAACACGGACAAGCCCGTTTCCATTAATTCAACTTCCGAAGAAGTTTTGAGCCGCATTTCCGACGCGGTGACGGAAGGAGGCAAGCAAGGTTTCCATTAATTCAACTTCCGAAGAAGTTTGAGGTGCGGACGTTGTCGGATTCTCGCACGACGCCAAACGGGTTTCCATTAATTCAACTTCCGAAGAAGTTTTGAGGCTACACTTTTGGTGGCGCTACTCGTGGCGGTTCCAAAGTTTCCATTAATTCAACTTCCGAAGAAGTTTTGAGACCCCGTTACCATCAACGGGTGGGTGGTGATGAAAGTTTCCATTAATTCAACTTCCGAAGAAGTTTTGAGTATTATGCCCGGCAAACGCGGAGAAGGGGAGTTAGCGTTTCCATTAATTCAACTTCCGAAGAAGTTTTGAGGCCGAAAGGTCGCCTTCTTTGGGGCGGTGGGTTCATCGTGTTTCCATTAATTCAACTTCCGAAGAAGTTTTGAGTGGAGCTGTTCAAAATTTCTATGAGCATGACCATAGTTTCCATTAATTCAACTTCCGAAGAAGTTTTGAGGCTCCCTCCCTCGGCGCGTACCGCCGGAACGTGGAGTTTCCATTAATTCAACTTCCGAAGAAGTTTTGAGGACAGTGAGTGCAAGTGAATGGCAGTCCTTAATGGACAGTTTCCATTAATTCAACTTCCGAAGAAGTTTTGAGCAAGGTGATTCAAGTGTTTTGGTTCTTCCAGACGCTGGTTTCCATTAATTCAACTTCCGAAGAAGTTTTGAGCTCTTGAGTTTTACGGTAATGATTGGCTGGAATCGTTTCCATTAATTCAACTTCCGAAGAAGTTTTGAGGATTGGTTTGGCTGAACAGGGTCGCGATGACACAATGTTTCCATTAATTCAACTTCCGAAGAAGTTTTGAGGCTGCCAGTGCAAATGAAATTCATCAAGGTAACAACGGGTTTCCATTAATTCAACTTCCGAAGAAGTTTTGAGCCCTTGGCATTCTAATTGGTGTCGGCTGGCTAATCAAAGTTTCCATTAATTCAACTTCCGAAGAAGTTTTGAGTATCTTTGTTTCTATATTAGGAATCGTTTTCCAAAATATAGTTTCCATTAATTCAACTTCCGAAGAAGTTTTGAGCTGCATTTACCGAGCAAGAGGGCATCCAATTAACCGTTTCCATTAATTCAACTTCCGAAGAAGTTTTGAGTGACAGTCGCGACAGCGAATTCGGCGGGTCACTTAACGTTTCCATTAATTCAACTTCCGAAGAAGTTTTGAGTGGTGGTGACGGTGCTTTGAACGGGGCAACGAGTTTCCATTAATTCAACTTCCGAAGAAGTTTTGAGTCTTCGGTGCTGTTGTTTCTACTGATGAAGCAACCGTTTCCATTAATTCAACTTCCGAAGAAGTTTTGAGTTTTGCGTAAAGCAAAATCTCTCGAACGCCCATTAATGTTTCCATTAATTCAACTTCCGAAGAAGTTTTGAGCAACCTCAACCTATCGTTCTGAAACTCTGGTTGAAGAGTTTCCATTAATTCAACTTCCGAAGAAGTTTTGAGGCCTTTCTGACATCCTTTATCCCAACGGTAACGCTGGTTTCCATTAATTCAACTTCCGAAGAAGTTTTGAGTCCTCTACTCTGATATCACCCGTCCCGGTGGTAATAGTTTCCATTAATTCAACTTCCGAAGAAGTTTTGAGCAGCCTATATTAATCACGATAGAGGATACACCTCTAGTTTCCATTAATTCAACTTCCGAAGAAGTTTTGAGGCATCAGCATCAGCTTCAGCAAAAGCAGCATTACCGTGTTTCCATTAATTCAACTTCCGAAGAAGTTTGAGGCTCGTAACCCTAAGCGCCGGGATCTAGAGTAAGAGTTTCCATTAATTCAACTTCCGAAGAAGTTTTGAGTGGATTTCTGTCTAATGATCCGGCTCGTAACCCTGTTTCCATTAATTCAACTTCCGAAGAAGTTTTGAGAAGTGTACGGTAATGCTGCTTTTGCTGAAGCTGATGGTTTCCATTAATTCAACTTCCGAAGAAGTTTTGAGGATCCAGCCACCAATACGCTAGTGGCTGATCCAGAAGCGTTTCCATTAATTCAACTTCCGAAGAAGTTTTGAGAGCCACCCTTTGAAAGTTGCTCTCAGCTTGTATTCTACACCCCTGTTTTCAAGGGGGTCAATCCTTACTGTCAATAAGCCCGATCGATTCTCAATAAGCTTATCAAAAAAATGTCTGAAACCCTTGCTCAGCAAGCAACCCAAGGGGGTCAACCAAAGAATCGGGGTTTCAGCCTTTGCGTGACCCCCTTGAAAGGAAGCTGGAAAGAATCCGTCGTTTGCTGCGAACTAATGGGTTGTAATCTTCATGGGACAACACTTTGAGCGGTGCAATCTCTCCATTTTCCTGCCCACAGAGCAACCGATAGCGATCAGTCACTGGAATTTTAATCGCCTCTCGCTCCTGATGCAGCCGCTTTCCCCCCAACTGCCAGTAGCCTACTCCCTGTTGCAACGTCGCCAGTAGCCGCCGGGTTTTGAGGACGATCGACCTGGGTAAACGCCTTAAATCAATCTGATCTTCAGCAAACGTCGCCTCCCACTGCTGTCGTTCTAACTGTCGTGCTTTCATCTTTGCCTGTTTTAACCCCTGTTGTGAGGCACAGCGATGACAATACTGACCAAAACCTCGATGCCTACAGCTAAACCGTTTTCGCCGCTTCCGACTGCGCCGACTCATGGCGAAATCACCCAGGCATCGGCATTTTCAATCAACCGAGCCGTTCCCGCCAAAATCTCTCGATAGCGTCCAAACAACTCCTGCCCCGTTTCCGCATCCAGATAGCCACACAGAATGGCAAACTCAATCCAGGTTTGGGTTTCTGCCGCCTCTGCCTCCACCTCATTCAGCTTCGACACAAACGCCCCCCGATATCGCCGCTTTTGCCACGCCTCCGCTAAGTTGGCACACACCGAGCGAGACGATCGAATCATTTGAGGTTTGAGGAGCGTTTGTTCCTCGGCTGGGAACTGCTGCACCAGTTCAAAAATTTGCATCGCACTCTCAAACGCCATTTGATAAACTCGCAGTTCTTGATACGTTCTCAGGAAATCTCGACTCATGGGTCGTCTCCAGATGAATGACTTGGGGTTACTAAACAATGAACGCCGAATCATCGACCTGGCGTTCTGGTTGCCATCCGACAATCACAACCTTCCGCCGCGTGTGCCCAGACATGGGATAAAACCGCACCTGATCTTCTTCACGCTTGAGATATCGCTGAAGCTTGCAATGCACCATCTCATACTGATGCTCATTCAAGACACATTCAAACACTGATTTCTGTACCCGCATCCCGTACCCTTCCAGCAGGTGCGCTACTTTATTCCGACGACGATCGCTTGTGATGTCGTAACAAATTAGGTAAAACATTACTTCTCCCACCTCATCGGACGATAACCCGATCGTTCCCCCATCAAGCACGACACGTATTCCCAGACCTGAAGCTCAAAGCAGCGACGATAGCTGACTTTGTATCCCGTGTGCGGATGCGTCACCTGCTGCTGGAGCTTTTCCTCCCAGTGTTTGAGAAACTTTTTCAAGGCATCGGGATGTAGATAAACGCCACCCCGCTCATCAGGTGGGGTAAAATCTTCCGCCGTGAAGATATCAGAGTTGATCAGATAGGCAACCAGCGCATCCACTGCAAAGGCGCGGAACTCTTCCAACAAATCGCAAACCAGCGACGGACGAGTTTTGTGCGGCGTGTGTAAATTGCCAAAGTGTGTGTGCAGTCCAACTGCTTCCACCATAGAATGTAGATTTTGCGACAGCAGCGTATATCCCAGGCTCAGCAAGCTGTTGACTGGATCAGTAGGAGGGCGACGGGTGCGCTTTTCAAACTCAAATTTCCCCTTCAGCAGCGTGGCAAACGCCCGAAAATACAGATGTGCTGCCTGTCCTTCATAGCCCAACATGGATTCGATCGACGCAGCTTCTGCCACCTTTTGCATCAATAGCGGTAGTTCAGCGATCGCCTGAGTTGCCGCTTCAGTTTTGCGTCGCCGATTCAAGCGCTGCAACAGCACCCGACTATTGTGCAACTTTGCTGAGATAATGCTTTGCGCTTGCTGATGAATAAACGTTGGATCTTGGGAGCGCTGCACCTGCTGAGTCAGGTAGTCAATTTGCGCCTGCCCCTCAGTTTCTAGCCGACCAAAATATCGACCATTGCTGGCGAGATACAGAATCGGAATGCGTCGCCGTAACGCTAAACTAACTGCCCCATGCGAGACATTGCAAGATCCAAACAGCACCACATGGCTGACCTGATTCACCGGAACGCTACAGCGCAATTCGTCTTGATGAAACACCTGAAACTGCTGATGCTGAACTCGTAAATATGCCCCTTGATCGGTCACGTATAAAGTAGTCATACCATCCCTCCAATATTCATCAATTGATCCTTTCGGTTTTTTGTGTTTTGACTGAACAATGCTGCATACCTTCGGTCGCCCACCCCCTCCACTCTGTCCCTTCCGTCTTCCGTCTTCTGCCTTCCGCCTTCCGCCTTCTACCTTTCGTTCTGGAGCTTGCACCGTTCCGGCACAAAATTGATGCCCCAGGAAGGTGAATGTCTCATGGGGCGCAATAATTCGCGTCTTTTCAGGGTGCAGCGTCAGATAGATGTCTTCCAGCCATTCCTGCATCATTGCCAACGTGCGATCGGCTTGAATTCCACTTGAGCAGACGGCAACACAGTCATCGCCATAGCGCGTCAGGTAAATACCCGCCTGCAAACAGCGGCGATCGAACTCGCTCAGGTAAAGATTGGCCAGCGCACCCGATAGCACCCCACCCTGCAACACGCCTTGATGAGTGCGGCAAAATTGATTGGAGATAACAATCCCTGACTTGAGTTGCTGTTCCACGAGCTGAGTGATCGTTGGATTTAACTTCAACTGCTCCAGTTGGCTAAGCAGCACTGCCCAGGTCAGGGTGTCAAAGAACCGCTGAATATCTGCCTTCACCACCCAGGTAGGCGGATGTTGATAGGCTGCCATCACTCGATCGACTGCCCCATAGATTGACAACCCCTGACGATAGGCAAACGCCGACTCGCGGAAACGTCGCTCTAATTTGGGATACAGTGTTTGCAGCAGGAAGCGCTGCACAATTCGATCGCGCACCGTGGGAATCCCGATCAACCGCTGCCCGCCGTTGGGTTTGGCAAGGTAAAATCCCTTTGCCGGACTGGCCACATAGCACTCCCGTTGCAGTTGACGGTGCAGCCAATGAATTTGCTCTGGAGCCACGCCCGCAAACAAATCGAGCGTCACCCCATCCACACCAGCGGCTCGGCTACCCCGTTGCACCAATGTCCAGGCGGCTATGAGTTGTTCGTTGTGAAATCTCACTGTCTCAACCCCTCAAATTGCCTACCATTTCATCGTCGAGGGTTGAGATATAACTACCGATACGCCGCAGATATAACTTGGATATGACTTAGAGATAAGCTGGTATTAAGCTAGAACAAAACCCCAAAACCATGCTGCCTGCTTGCCTTCATTCTTCTCCTTCCCATTGCAGGTGAAGGCACAGATAGTCTAGGTTCAGTTTCCCAATCTTACCTCTGACAAAGGTTTTAATTCCTCCCTCCTCCCTCCTCCTTCCTCCCTCCGTTATATGAGTCGATCGCTCCAGGCTTCTTCATCTGGTATTGAACGCGCTAAACAAGCCTTAGTGCGTAAAAGCCTGACTCAGAAGGCGATCGCCAACGAGTTGGGTATCGCGTCCTGGGCCACGGTTAGCAAGTTTTTTAATGGCAAGCCTGTCGATCGCTTCATTTTTCAGGAAATCTGTCTGGTGCTGGATCTTGATTGGGCTTCGGTTGCAGTAGGACATGAACCGCCGAGCGATCAACCATCTGGTGACTTTATCAAACTGGAAACATCCCCTCTTGTAGCGGCCAATCTGACTGCTTCTCCATCGTCTTTGCCCTTTCTCGTCGCAGTTCAAACCCAGGCTACTGCTGCCCGTGAAGCCCTGACCCCCCGCATCTTAGAACGCATTCCTCGGCAAGTGGTACGGGAGAAATATCTGCAAGCCATTGCCCGTGGGGTCAACCTGGGGCACGAGCGGGTGATTCCCATTATTGGTCCCGCCGGATATGGCAAAAGCACGATTTTGGGAGATATTTACGACGAGTTAGTCCAGGCGAATACAGCGTGGGTCGGTCTGGTGCTCTGTAGTAGCCTGTCACTTTCAACGGGCTATCTCGGCTTTACCTCCTATGGCATGGTGGCATCCACCTTTGCTCCAGTGGGTTTGATGGGAGGAATACCAACGGGACCTTCCCCAACCCAACAGACATTTGTTGAGTCGGCGTTGGGACAAAATTTGTGCGGCGAGAACCGCTCAGTCGTGGCGATCGTCGCTCAACTCAACGAGACGCATGGGCGAGGCGTGCTGTTGATTGACACGCTGGATCTGGTGGTTAATCGAGATTTTGTGGTGATCTGGGGAACCATTCTGCGGCAATTACTGGCTCAGGGCACCACCGTTGTCTTTACCTGTCGAGACCATGAATACAACGACTATTTGGAACCCACCAGTCAACGTTTACCAGGATTAGCTCAGTGCATCGATCGCTTCACTGTTCCCAACTTCACTACGGTTGAAATTCGGGCGGCGGCTGAAACGTTTTTTAGAAAGCGATTTCCCAATGAACCGGAGCGAGGGCAGGCGTTTGCCACTAATATTCTGACTCTATCGGCAGACAACCGATCGCTGCGAGACATTTTGGAAAACCCGCTGCTGTTGGCATTGCTTTGCGATCTGTTTGCCGACGAAGGTAGTGTTCCTCCCGACTTGACGGTGAGTAAGCTGTATCAGCGATACTGGCAGGAAAAAGTAGCCTATAGCCGTGCTGATCAGAGTCATTTTGCACCGCTGGCACTGGAGAAAGAAACCCTGTGCTTGCAGATTGCCCAACGATTGTTTGAATTGTCCCAAACTCGACTCTATGAATCGTTTTATCGAGATGAACTGGGCATTGAATTGACTCCAGGGACGATCGCCGCCTACAACGACTTACTGAGCGAAGGGGTGCTGACCCGGCTGGACTCTGGCAAATTCCATTTTTTCCACCAAACGCTCCTGGAATATGCCATTGCTTACTGGTTAACCCGGCAATCGGCTCATGCTCATCGAGTACGTCTGTTTGAGCAACTCCAGCTTTCCGTTTCCCTGCCCGATGGCAGCACGGCTAACCAAACGCATCGTACCTACTGGCTCCCCGTGTTGCGGCAGTTGTTAGCGATCGTGGATGAAGCTGAGTTTGAGCAGATGGTGCCTCAGTTAGATGTGAACGAGATGGGAATTTTCGGGGCAATCGCCTATGCGGCTGTTTCTCGCGATCGTCCCGATGCACTCCGACAGTTGTTGCCGACAGCGTTGCAGCTTGGAGAAAACCATCAGCGCCGACTCCGTCAAGCCTTGGCAGCAGCCCCGCGTCAACTGATCGAGAGTACGTGGGATTTATTCTTAACCCTGCTGCAAGCGTCTGAGCATGTGACAGCAGGCAACACGGTGCAATTAGTGGGAGCACTGCTGGAACGGTGGTGGCAGTCACTTCATCCAAAGCTGGAGGATACGCTAATAGCGATCGCCAGCCGCCAGCCAGGGGTTCATCCCAAATTTCCAGATGGGTATGACGATCGGGGGCAACTATTTGGCTGGTTGCTCCAGTCTTGCTTTCCCTTGATTCAAGCCTCACCTATTCCGCAGGCGCTGTCACCGCTTCGTCAATTTATTCATCTGTTCGGTCACGCTACGGTTGCAGGAGTGATTCAAAGTCACAATTCTGCCTCCATTGCCGATCAGCAGGATTTGCTACGGCGATTGCTTCAGGCTCCCGTTCCTCGATATGAGGATGTTAAAGACGCTCTCATTCATTTCGTGACGGGCTTACTACCGCATCACTTAGCAACCGACAGTTTTCCATTAGGGAAGTCCTGGTCGGACGTGTTACATCAGTCTTGTCCAGATCTATGGGATGCTATTCAGATTAAAGCCGTAGGCCGCTGGGCTGCTCAAGATCAGGCGATCTTTCAAGCGCTCTTGCAAGATTATCTGTATGGGACTTCTGAGCGCCTTGGACGTAATTTGAAAGCGTTGTTAGAGAGTATCTACTGTGGTGCTGGAGAATGGCTATTGCCCTGTTTGCAGCAGCTTAAACCAGAAGCGATCGCTGCCATTCATCTCAGACGGTTATCCAAGTTATTGCCTCGCAGTACTACCGAGCCTTTAACGACTGACACACAAGAAGCATTGGCTCAGTGGTTTCAACCATTTGTTCAAGCTCATGCCAATGATCTCTATGCGTTGCTGAATGTTCTAGCAGATGCATCTCTCACCGCTCGTCAATTGCTAGAAATGATCGTGGATGAGTTACCCGAACCCCTGCGACAGCAAATGCACCAACAACTCCTGCGGTTTCAACCGATCGAAACCCATCCGCCTCTCCATATCTTAGAGAAGGGAAACCAGCGCTGTTTGATTGCTGTCTACCAGCGCCAAGCTCAAACTAATCCAGCCGCGCTGAGCAAACTGATCGAGACGGCATTAGGAGATAGCAATGACGCGGCAGTGTCGGCAAGTCTTGCCCTGGATCAAGTGAGTGAAAGCATTCTCAAACCAGCAGAGGTGTTGCCTTTATTGCGATCGCCCTTTGCAGGAGTGCGAGTGAATGCCTTGGTCGTGTTCACCCGTCTCTCTCGCTCTAATCTGCTTTCGCCCTCTTTGATGAACCAGATTTGCCACATTCTCACATCTGAAGCCAACCAAACCGTAGCCCGCCATTTTTATGATCTGGTTGCCGAGTGGGTGCGACCGCAACGACAGGTAACTCCCACTATGCTAGAAACTATTGCAGTTATACTCAATCGAACAGTTGAGGCAGGGCAGTTTGAAGGTGGAATGGGGAGAGCGCTGGTTGCCGCGCTGAAAGTGATTGCCCGATCTGAAGCGGCAAATCTCGATCGCCTTGCGCTCAGTCAAATCGTGCATCAATTTTTAATCAGCATTCATTTCAGTCAAATCAAAAATGGGGAGTCTGAAATCATTGATGTTTTATGTGCCATGCATCGGTTAGATGTATCCTTCTTGCGGGACGCTGTGCAGCAAGACTGCCAGATCCTCCTCGGCCGAGGATGGACACGCAACGTCTCGTCCATCATCAAAACGATTCGCAAACTCGAAGGACCTCAAGCACCTCTCCTTGATGAAGTGATTCAGCGCTATGGCGATCGACCAGACATTGAGAGCTTAGTCTTGGAAGCAAGAGGTGTTTAAGGGAAGGCGGAAAACAAAGCTGTTTCAATTACAGGTTGCTCTTTCCTTATACTTTTCTGTGTCATACATCCTCATCCTAACTCCCAACTCGCTATGGACTGGCTATTTCACACTTCGCTTACCGATCCAGCACTGTCTCTCTTAGCGCAAGCAACGCCAACTCCCTCTCCTACCGCCGATGAACTGGAGTTAATCAAGCAACAAATGGAGTTTCTCAAGGATGCTAATGCCGCACTGACGACAACGTTTGACCGCTACATCCAAATGGTGCAGCTTACTTTAGCAACCGCTGGCGGCATTGTGGGAATTGTTGCCATTTTAGGTACTGTGCTTTCGATTAAGAGCCTGAGAGACTTTTATAGCACCCTAAAACAGGTAGACGGAAAGGTGCGTGAGGCAGTTGATCAAGAAGTTGCCGTAGCGCTACGGCAAGACCGACGGCGGCTTAATCGACTGGAAGACATCCTAGCCCGTGAAGATATTCCCGATCGGATTACCATCGATTTCGTCGTGCCGACTCCTGCTCCCCAGCGCCGCCCCGATAGTCTCACTTTTTTGCTAAAGGTGTTGGAACATCGAGGATTTCATCCTGAAGTTCGCTATGAGCCTGATTTCCAAACCCCGGATGCAGCCCAACAGCGCCCCAACTTTGCCGCTCAGATTGTGGTACTGGATCTGCATCATGCTGGAATTGACCGCAATCTCGATCACGCCAATGCTGCGATTCGAGTCGTAGCTGAGAAAATTCTGTCTCAGAAGTCCGCTCTGATTATTTATGGCAGTGGTCAATATGATGCTGTACGTGACCTGGTTAACCAAGGTGAATTCTGTGGTGTGTCGAATGGTCCGCTATCTTTCGTTACCAGAGTGCTGGAAGCAGCTTATGTCGTGGATGCAATCAGAGTATAAGAAATAGGCTGAAAACATCAGTTGCATTTTGCACATCTGTCCTCAGCCTACTGTTTAACACACTACCCAGATCACTAGGCTTCTTCCATCAATAACGATGATCAGAAACCTAATTCGATCGTGGACAAATGAAGAACCGATCGCATTCCCCATGCGGGTACTCTTACATCGGCTACCGTGTACACACAAGTGGTTGAATCTAACCCAACTCCTGCCGAACCGCCCCCTAACCCCCAATTCTGGGGGAACCGAACCCGGAACCGAACCTGCTCAAAGTCCCCCAGAATTGCGGGATTTAGGGGGCTAGACACCGTTCAATCTCAACCCGATCAACGTGTGTATACACCGTAGCTAGGGCTGAAGTTGAGATAATGCTTCCCAATCTTGAATAGCCATCTCATTCCACAGCCAGTTTTGCTGCAATGCTTGAGACTGAAAATTTTCTGGATCGCTTGCCAAAACCATCTGATAAATCTTGCTAGCTTTGCTAGATAAATTTTGCTGTTGCACAGGGGATTGTTCGGATGAGGTTTTCACCAGTGCTAGGGCGATCCCGGCATAGCTGTTAAGAATGTCTCGCTTCACACCAGGTTGAGTCAATAGCGTTTGGGAGTCGATCGCAGGGGGTTCAGTGCTGGTTTCTCTGGCAGAAGGGCGCTGATTTTCCAAGATTGACAATGCTCGTACCCAATACTGGACTGCTTCTGAGGGCTTTCCTTCTGCATAGTAAGCAAATCCGAGAGCTTCTTGATAGAGCGGCGAATTGGGTTCTGCTTGGGCGGCTTTTTCCCAATACTGTCGGGCATCTTCTAGGCGGTAGGCGGAATCCCCTGCTTTGACGCTTTGCCAAACGAGTCTTCCCCGCAGGAAATCAAGATTGGGATCATTGGCATCAACCGGAACAGCAGCGAGAGCAGTGTTTGCTTCTGCGAGGGCATCTCGATCGAGCAAAATTGCCACGGCTTGCGCTCCTTCCGGAAGTTGCTGTTGGTTGAAATAGTCGATCGCCCGTTCCTTGACTTGCTCGGAGTCTGCCGTCTGCAAATCATTGGAGAGAGTACCTAACTGAGTTGGATCAGACTTTGAGCCGCCCAGTGAAACCGTCTTGTCGCCTGGTAATGGGGATAATTCTCCTTGTTGTAGCCTGGGCAGGAGCCAGAATCCTAGTGCGGCAATTGCCACTACTCCAATGATGCCTCCGACCACAGGGAGTACAGTTCGTTGGGTCGATCGCGATCGCTGCACAGTCAGCCCTGTCGCGACTGGCGTTGAGCTTGATGGGGTTGAGCTTGATGTGGGAGATGGGGCAATGGGTCTTGGTTGACTGGGGGGTTTCTGTGGGGATGGCGGAATGGCGGTTTGAGGAGAGCCAACTTCCGTGGGTTGAGAGCCTAATATAGTTGCAGCCAGGGGAGTTGAAGGCGATGAGGAAACCGGAGGACTGGTGGGTTTCGGAGTTGAGCCATTGATATCAGTAAAGTCAAAGTCAAAGTTTAAATCGAGGGCTGTATCCCCATCTGGATCACCCTCCGCATCAAAGTCTAAATTGAGATCCAAATCCACATCCTGCTCAGCAATCGACTCGTCATCTAGGTCAGGCAAAGCGGGGGTGAGTTGCCTCAGCAAATCGGCGACAACGCTGGCATCATCGTCATAGCTTTCGTCTAGATAGTTTACTTCGTCTACCCAGTCAGTCGGTTCATCCTCGCCCATCACGGCGTTTGTCACCATTTCTTCATCGGTGGGTTCAGGAAGTTTCGCTTCTAGCAGAGGGGCGATCGGCGGTACAACTTCTTCAGTGGCGAGGATCGGGAAGGCACTGTAGTTTTGCGGGATCAACACCAGACGATCGGCAGGATTGTTAGCGGAACGATCGCCTGCGGTCAAGTAGCCATCAAACTCTGGATGGAGATATAAAATTGGCAGTGCCCAATAAAGCTGATTGGAGCCATATGCCGAGATTAAGCCTTGCCGTGCCCGACTGAGGCTGAGGTCGATCGGGTAGCCTAGCTTCAAGTTGCGATAAAACAGCCAGGTCAGCGTCAACGCCACGTTATCAGGAATCTGTTCTGCCATCGCTAGCACAGCCGGAAGCCCCCGACCCACTAACGCCTCCGCCAGATTGCGTTCTCGCTCATTCACCGGATCGGATGCTGCTGTGTAGGCTCCTCGACAAGAATTGAACACCGTTAAGCGAATGCCATTGTTGACTAATAAGCCAGCCAAATCATCGCCGCTCAGGACTTCCGTAAGTCCTGTACGGTTGTTGACCAGATAAAGACTGCCTCCTGCCGCGCCAAGATCACTATGACCCGCATAATGAAGAACTTGATAGCGTCCTTGCTCCAGAGCTTGAGTCAGTTGCTCTCGTCCGGGTTGATTGAGGATCGTCAGTTGAATATCTGGAACAGAACCCGCTAATCCGTCTGGCAAATTGTCATTCTGAGTCCGGAGTTCTTGCTGAAGCTGATTGGCTTCTCGGTAAAGTTCTAGTCGTTGCTGATCGGACGGAGCCGCAATCACCATCAGGATGCGTAATGGCTGTCCTGGTTCGGTTATAGGCGTATCATTGGCAATGAACCGCGTTCCAGGCTGATAGCGCGAAAAAATGACATGAGTTCCGGTTGCCAGTGGACGAGGAGCCGGACCCAAATTACCCCGTCGGGGTTTCTCTGTAGGCGTATCGTTTCCGTATAAGACTTCCCACGGCAAACGAGGGAGCCGTGATCCCTTCAGTCCTAGTCGTAACCGCAAGGCTTCATTTCGGTGCTGCGCGATCCCTTGGGCTGTTACCCAACTATCTCGCAGCGTCCCCTGAAACAGCGCACTATAAAGCTGCTGTCCAAGTTCGACTAAGCTAAGTGGGGGTTGATTGAGATCAACATTCTGTGCCAATGATGCCAGATCCTGTGCTTCTGAGAGGGGAGTAGGACGATCGCCCTTCAACAACCCCACCAATGGATCGCTCATCAATTGACGTGCCTGAACCAACCAACTCTCAACTGCCCACTTTACCTGCTCCTCTGCCAGCGGTACGCCTGGTGCCACTCGTTCAGTCCGCACCAGATACTCATCATTTCCCACGGGTGTTACAGAGATATGAAACTCCTGAGTCACCGTACCAGCGCCCCCATTTTGATTCGCTTCTATATGTCGTTATATAGCCGTTTACTCATTACTCCTAGAGGCAAGTACCCATCGACGGGTTCTCCTATAACTAGTTCCTGTCTAAGAGGCTCCTTCAGGAGAGATCTCGGCTCTACTTACCCAAACTTTCGACAGGATCAGGATGAATCAGGCTATTTTATTGATTTAGCCTGACCTCCCCGATCGCCTTGGGGTAAGCTATTTCCCTAGACTGATACCCCCTGAAAAAAGTTACTGGTTCACAGATTTTTTTCTAAATCGTTAACCTCCTCATAAATTTATCCGGATATCTATCTACGAGCTTAGAACAGTGAGTTGGTAGATGCACCCTGATTTAATACCTCCGAACTCAACTTATTTGTTGAGTTTGGGGGTTTTTTGTTAGATATGTAGGATTTGTGACTTGATCCCCGTGAAGGCGACAAGAGTTTAATTTTTTGTTACAATCGACAAAAGTTTTCAAGGGAAGTTCAAAATATGCCATACACCACGGAAGACGGCGGTCGTCTCAATAATTTTGCGGCAGAGCCAAAAATGTATCAAGCGCAACCTCCGACAAAGCGACAACAGGCTCAGTATGCCATTCTAGGCACGGTAGCGTTACTGCTAGTCGGTGGATTGATTTCGATCGCCTTCTTCGTGTCATAGGGTTTGCTTGATCTAAAGCGAATCAACAATTTCTTTCTAAGAAATCGCCTTAGCTGTATTTAGTGAAAGCCAGGTATCCGGATGGACTGCCTGGTTTTTGTATTGATTTGCACTATTAAGCAAGATAGTGGTTAAACTATGCAATACCCACTTCTAATAGCGTTGCCATGAACCCGAAAGACCGCTATAAGGAACAGGATCTCAGACGGCTCCAGATGTTTATTTACCTGGTTCCAGTTGTGGGCTTCTTTCCGGCATTATGGACACTCTACCGAGGGCAAGGCGATCGCGAACAGCGCAATGTCAGCCGACTAGCCATAACGCTGTCATTCGCATGGGTCTTGGGCTATCTGCTTCTCAATGCAGGATCGCAGGCATCCAGTTCATTAACCTTACCATTGCTAATTATGTCTAGTTTGCTGACTTCTGGATATTTTTTAGTTAATATCTGGCTGATGGTTCGCCTCTGGCAGCGCAAATCCTTGCGTTTACCCGGAATCAGTCGTTTGGGCGATCGCCTTCCCTAGGGAGTTTTGAGTGTTAAGAGCCTATCCGAAAACCCATTTTGTCGTGGGCATTGCCCACCCTATCTGGGATACTCAAAACCCAAAACCCAAAACTCAAAACTTACTACTATTGTGTGAGGAAGTCTGTGTCTCCGAAAGTTCCTGCTCCCCTGTCAGCTTCGCCTAAAAACGTTTTGCAGCGAAAACCAACGAAGCCGCCGAGTAAACTACGGTGGGTGTGGCTGGCGTTGAGTTTGATTGGTGTGGCTACTGTATCGGCGTCTGCGGGTGCTTTGTTGGCGGTGGCGATCGCTGGAACTCCGTTGCTGCAAAGCAAGCTCACGCCAGAGGAAGCTGAAGTGTTTAACCAGGATGAACCCATTTCAACCAGTTTGAGTCTGCGGATGCCTCAGTTGACTCGTCCGGTGAATATTCTGATTTTGGGTGTGAAAGTGTTGTCGTCGGATGTGAGCAATCCGCCACCGGAAGCGCAAAACCTCGGTTATCACGCTACGATCAATTCGCTGGAAGGTCTATCCGATACGATGATGCTTGTGCGGTTCAATCCTGAAATGCGGCAACTTACAGTGTTGTCTCTGCCTCGCGACACTCGCACATGGATAGATGGGTTGGGATTAACCAAGCTGAATGAAGCGAATACGTATGGCGGGCCCGCTCTCGCTGCCAGAGCAACAAATGAATTGCTAGGAGGAGTGGGGATCGATCGCTACATCCGTATTAATGTGCAGGGCGTTGAAAAGCTGATTGATGCATTGGGCGGAGTTACGGTGTATGTCCCTCAAGATATGCAATATAAGGATGATTCCCAGCACCTCTACATTAACCTGAAGCAAGGTGAGCAACACCTCAACGGCGCACAAGCCTTACAATTCTTGCGGTTCCGTTATGACAATTACGGTGATATTGGGCGAATTCAGCGACAACAGATGTTCATGGGAGCCTTGAAAGAGCAGGCACTTAGTCCATCAATATTGACTAAATTACCTCAAATTCTCTCTGCGGTTCAGTCTAATCTTGACACCAATTTGAGTGTAGAAGAGTTGTTGGCGCTGGCTGGGTTTGCGTCGCAGGTCGATCGCTCCAATGTTCGGATGTTGATGTTGCCGGGAGACTTTAGCTACGCGGAAGAATATGAAGCAAGCTACTGGCTGCCAAATCAACGCAAAATTGATGAGATTACGCAGCAATATTTTGGTCGCGAGACTGTGTCGTATGTTAGTGCAGATTATACTGAGACAACCAAGATCGCGATTCAGGATAGCACTGGGCAACCGAATGCAGTGCAACATTGGGTACAAACTCTCGACACCATAGGCTATGGAAATGTTTTCGTTGATTTACCCTGGAGCGAACGCTTAGCCACCACTCGCATCATTGCTCAGCAAGGCGATGTGAGAACCGCAGAAGCAATCCGGCAGTCTTTAGGGTTTGGAGAAGTGTTGATCGAAAGTACGGGGAGTCTCGATTCGGATATTACGATTCAGTTGGGGCAAGATGCGCTTCAGGTTCACCCTGTCCCTGATCCAACAGCGATCGATTCTCCCGAAGTTGCTGAGCCTGCCCTACAGCCAGATGCAATACCTGACCAATCTACAGCCATTCCCTAATTTGGTTCAGCCCTAGTAGATTGTCAACCTTGAGTGGATGGGTGGATGGGTGGATGGGTGGACATCCAACACCACTTGCCTCTACTTCCCCCATCGACCCATCGACCCATCCAGGCATTAAATTCCACCTACAAACCGACAGGGACTTAATAAGTTTCCTGGATCAAACTGTTGTTTGATTTTTTTCATCACGTCAAGCGAATTGTTAACATCACCCCAGACATCAAGTTGTTTTTTGAGGACGGGCGAAGCCTCTAGAACGGTAAGAAACCCACCCTGAGATTGGCAGATTTTTCGTATGGTTAAGAGTGTTTGAATGGAAGTAGCCGAATCGAACCGCAATGTACCGATGCCGCTCGATGCATGGATGCAACCTTCTATGGCAGTTAAGGTGGCAATCTGGGCTAGCGTTTCGGCAGCGGTTGAAGGCACTATGCCTATTTTGCAAGTGATGGTGGGCGAATGGAGTGAAGAAATCATTCGTTCTCGCAATCGTTGCCATAGAGTGGCTTCGTCTGTTTCAGTGAAGCGATCGCTTTTCAATCCCGCGTTTTGCCCAATCTGTAACAGGTGATCGAGTTGTGTCTCTACGCTTACAGGGATACCTTGAACGCGAATTAATAATCCCATTCCTTCCCCAACGCTTAGTGCCGTAATGGTTTGAGGCGGAAGAAGATCGATCGCCGTTGGAGTCAATACAGACATCCGCAGAGCCGTGCTGACTTTGGCGATCGCCTGAGTTTCACCAGTGAGCAGCAGGGTTTGAGAATTGGGTGGCAATGGATAAAGCCGAAATGTCACCTGACTAATGATGCCTAATGTGCCGTAGGAGCCTATGAACAACTTCATCAAGTCATATCCCGCTACATTTTTCACCACTCGACCGCCTGCCCTGGCGACTTTGCCATCCGATCGCACAAAAGAAATGCCAATTAATAAATCGCGAATGCCACCATAGCGTTGACGCCAGGAACCTGTGTCAGCCGTTGCGACGATGCCGCCGAGTGTCGCAGATTCAGGATAGGCAGGGTCGATCGCCAAAAACTGACCCTGTTGTGCCAAAATCGCCTGGAGATCTACCAGTCTCATTCCCGCTTCTGCTGTCACCGTCAAATCGCCGACTGCATGATCAAGCAAACGATTTAACCGAGCCGTGCTGACGACGAGTTGAATTCCTTCAGCGAGTCCGCCCCAGTGCAGTTTGCTAGCGTTACCACAGGGCAAGATTCGCCAATGATTTTGATGGGCGCAAGTGATGACGGCGGCTAGCTCGTCTTGGGTATTGGGATAAACCAGATCGATTGGATTTGGGGGAGCGATCGCCTGAGAAATCCGGGATTGTAGCGTTGGCTCAAGCGTTTCCCAAGCCTGAATAGCACTTATGTCGAGGATGGACTGGAAGGATGAAGCAAGTGAGGGGCGATCGGCGTTACAAAAGGTATTCATCAAAAACAAGATTGTTGCAGAATCAGCGAACTTTTCAGGTCAAAGATGCTGCACATCCTCAACTTGAAAAGTTCGCTTCAATTAGTCTATTGACAATGAATTTTGTAGCAGATGTAGCAAATGGACATTCTGTGAGAAGTCAGAACGACCTATCTGTTACATCCATTATTCATCCATTGCCACCAAACGTTCGCTTAGGGATGAAATAGCAAATCAGGGAAGAATCGATTGAATTCAATCAAAATCCCGGCTGTGACAAACATCCAGGCGGTTAGCAAAACAGGAGCCGTAGATAAGTATTTGAGCAGGTATTGCATAGATTATCCTCTATGAGAGTGACCTATCGCGGAGAAACGGGAATTTCGCTGTCTTTGACCGTCAGCTTACCTGTAGTGAACTCTTGCAGAGCGGCAAGAGGCCACGCAAAGCCAGACAGCATGAACTTGATCGCTAAAGGAACATCAATGATGATTTCCTTCATTTCTGGATCTTTGCCCCCGCGAACGGCAATCAAGTAGGCGCGACCCACCCAACCTATCCAACCTGCGATATACAGGAAGAGGATGCTGGGAATGATGAATTCGCCAATGTGACCGAGACGACCATCAACGATCAAGTGGGGTAATCCTTCGGGACCGCAGAGGACGTTAGAGTTGGCATAGGCCTCAAACCGGGCTTTGGCTTGAGCAGTTCTAGCATTTGCGGCTCTTTGCAAGAAAGCCTTGGATTCACCGCATGGGGTTAATCCAGCTACATCAGCAGAGGCAGGAGGAGCAAAGTTGAGCCACAGGAAAAGGACAAGAGTTAGAGCGAACAATCTTCGCATGGAATTGTTTCCCTACTTTGTTTACAAAAATCAAAAAAATTCGTACAAAACGTTAAGTTATTTGTACATGAACGTTTGGGCTGTCAGAGCCAATGATACTCCTCGATGTAGACCCCGTAAAGTTACTATTTTTTAAAAGAAGTTTACTGAAGTTTACTTTGTCTTCAGAGGTAGTAAACGCGAATGACAACGATTTTGGCAATCGAAACCAGTTGTGATGAAACGTCAGTGGCGATCGTCAAGAATCGTCAAGTTCTTAGCAATGTTGTTTCGTCGCAAATTGACCTGCATCAACAATATGGTGGCGTTGTTCCGGAAGTGGCATCACGGCGGCATGTAGAAACCGTGAATTGGGCGATCGCGCAATCTCTGCAAGACGCTGATTTAACCTGGGCAGAGATGGATGGGATTGCAGCAACCTGCGCCCCTGGATTAGTCGGTGCCTTACTCGTTGGACTCACCGCCGCTAAAACGCTAGCAATGCTACACCAAAAACCCTTCCTCGGGGTTCATCATCTAGAGGGGCATATTTACGCTTCTTACCTGAGTAACCCAACTCTACAGCCGCCTTTCCTTTGCCTGTTGGTTTCGGGTGGGCACACTAGCCTGATTTACGTCAAAGATTGCGGTCATTACGAAATCTTGGGACAAACCCGTGATGATGCGGCAGGAGAAGCCTTCGATAAAGTTGCTCGACTGTTAAATTTGGGGTATCCCGGTGGACCCGTGATCGATCGCCTCGCTAAATCCGGCAATCCCCATGCTTTTCCACTTCCTGAAGGTCAGGTTTCTCTACCAGAAGGCGGCTACCATCCCTACGATTCCAGCTTTAGTGGCTTAAAGACGGCTGTTCTTCGCCTGACGCAAAAGCTACGGCAGGAGAGCGATTCTCTGCCAGTAAACGATTTAGCCGCCAGCTTCCAGGATACAGTGGCTAGAGCTTTGACCAAGCGAACGATCGCCTGTGCCTTAGACTATGGACTGAAAACGATCGCGATCGGCGGCGGAGTCGCAGCGAACAGCGGCTTACGTCAGCATCTCCAAGCGGCGGCTCAATCCCATAATTTGTATGTTCTCTTCCCGCCACTCAAATTCTGTACCGACAACGCTGCCATGATTGCCTGTGCGGCGGCTGATCACTTCAACCGAGGACACACCTCGCCTCTGACATTGGGAGTGCGATCGAGGATGGCGATCTCGGATGTGATGCAGCTTTATGGGAAGGATGAAGGATGAAGGATGAAGGATGGCGTGGTGTAGGGGCAATCCCTGTGTGGTTGCCTTGGCTGAGAGGGCAATCCCTGTGTGGTTGCCTTGGCTGAGAGGGCAGACACGTTGGTCTGCCCCTACCGATGGCAAAATCAACAAAAAATTTACAGGTGGAATTAATTTCTGATTCAACGTCAGAATCCCAATCTAAGCGATCGCTCCTGTGGTTTCAGTTGAGCCAAACCTGGCGGCATGAATTAAGTAAGTTGACGTGGATGCAATTTGAACTGGAGCCAATCCATCACAGGAATCAGATAAAGATAGACTGCGAACGGGATAAACCCTGCGTCGCTCATTAAGATGGTTGCTGGAACAAGCCCAGCAATATTCCAGGGAATCAACGGTGCAAGGACAACCACCGTATCTTCTAAATCGATCGCCAGATCCTCATTCTCTAACTGCGCTTGAGCATATTTATCCCTCACGAGTTGATGGGTCAGGAGAATGGCGATCGTTTGTGTGCAACCGAATGCTGCACCTGCAATACCGATTACAGTTGTGCTGAGAAATACATTACTGCGCGATCGAATTCGTTTCAGCCAATCTTCCACAAGTTTCAGAGCATTGGTTCCAGCTAGAATACCGGCGAGCGCGGTTGAAATAATCACAATGACACAAACTTTTGCCATTGATAGCATTCCGCCCCCCAACAGAATCGATTGCACTGGAGAATCCGCTTCAAGCTTAAATCCAATCACTGCGAACCGCAGAATATCCAACCCTGAATACCCTTGCACAATCCAAGCAATCACAAATCCAACGACAATGCTGATTAGCATCGATCGCTTCACTTCTACTCGGAACACCGCCAAAGCGATGAGAGTGATGGCTGGGAGAAATACAATCTCATTCAACTCAAATAATCGGTTTAGTTCAGATGGCAGGATGCTTTCTGTCATTTGAACAGGATAAATCAGGGATAATATTAAATATATAAAACTTGCAACAATGAGAGGCAATAATCCAGTCGTCATCATGTTTTTCAGATTGACGTAAATATTGGTTTTGGTAATGGTGGCAATCAAATGGGCGCTAGAGGACATTGGGGAACAACGATCGCCAAAATAGGCTCCTGCAATCACTGCTCCTGCAATCATGTGCGGATCAACATCGCTGCTTCTTGCCATGATCACTAAGGCAATGCCGACCGTGCTGGCGGCTCCAAACGATGTACCAATCAGCAAGGAAACCAAACCCGTCAGCACAAATGCTGCCAGAATAAACCAATGTGGATTGATGAGTTGAATACCGTAATAGATGAGGGCAGGAACTGTTCCCGATGCCATCCATACGGCAGTTACGGCTCCAATTAACAGCAAAATACTTAGCACTGGAAAAGATTTTTGGCTCCCTAAAAACCCCATGATTATGAGTTGTTTGGAGGAGAAACCCCGACGAGTGAGCGTGAAGCCAATGATTCCTAATGCCAATAAAAGCGGATATGCAATGAAATACCCTTAATGACACCAACAAGCAGGCAAATGAACGAAATACCGAGCGCAATAATCAAATCCATCGATCGATTCTATAATACCAATTCGATAAATGGTTGCTACAGATACACTCGATCACGGTAAGAACGAATGGTGATCTGCCCTTACGAGAATGTATTGCCTGTAAAAATTGAATTGGTAAGAACAGATCTACCATAATGGTTGCTCAACTCCGAATCAAAGCAACTTCTAGATAACGTCTATCGATAAAATTGGTATGGTGAAACGAGGACAGGGGGTCACTGTGATGGCAAGACTAGCGGCTGAACCAATCCCAGAAGGGATTCAAGTGAAGAGGTTACCTATGCCTCTGGCAAGAGTAATTGGCGTAGTGACTTTTGCTGATACTCTTTATGTCTAGAGCCGCGTTTGCTTTTTTGGAATCCGAAACGGAACTGGAACATTAGGAAGGACAGCAATACCTCACGGAGGGGGGAAGACCGCACTGAACCGATCGCCCTCTAATCAATACAATTAATTCAGTGGGCTATAGGTAATGGGATGGTAGCATTTGGATTTCGGATTTGAAGAAAGTCTCTATTCCCTATTCCCTTCACCCTACCCCCTATCTCTAACGGCTATGCAACCAACGAACCCAAATCAATTTACTGAAAAAGCGTGGGAAGCGATCGTTCAAACTCAAGATATCGTCAAGCAAGCACAGCATCAGCAAATTGAACCAGAACACTTGATGCTAGCCCTGTTAGAGCAGGATGGCTTGGCAGTTAGCATCTTCAATAAGCTAGGTGTCAATGTGCAGCGAGTGCGCGACTATACTGAAGAATTTATCCGTCGCCAACCCAAAGTCTCAGGAGCAGGTAGTTCTGTATATTTGGGACGATCGCTCGATACGCTGCTCGATCGGGCTGAAGCGTTTCGCAAAGATCTGAAAGATGAATTTATCTCCGTAGAGCATTTGCTGTTGGGCTACCCCAAAGACGATCGCTTCGGGAAAGCCCTATTCCAGGAATTTAAACTGGACGAGAAGAAGCTCAAAAGCGCAGTGGAACAAATTCGAGGCAATCAGAAGGTGACAGACCAAAATCCAGAGGGTAAATACGAAGCATTAGAGAAATATGGGCGCGATTTAACGGAGTATGCGCGTGAGGGCAAGCTTGACCCCGTAATCGGACGGGATGACGAAATTCGCCGCACGATTCAGATTCTTTCGCGTCGGACGAAAAATAATCCCGTACTGATTGGGGAACCGGGTGTCGGAAAGACGGCGATCGCGGAAGGATTGGCTCAGCGAATTATCAACAAAGATGTGCCCGAATCACTGCGCGATCGTCGGTTGATTGCGCTGGATATGGGTGCCCTGATTGCGGGTGCCAAATATCGCGGTGAGTTTGAAGAACGTCTGAAAGCCGTTCTCAAAGAAGTCACCGAATCATCAGGAAATATTATTCTATTCATTGATGAAATTCATACGGTGGTTGGTGCAGGAGCAACCCAAGGCGCGATGGATGCCGGAAACCTGCTGAAACCGATGTTAGCAAGAGGTGAATTGCGTTGTATCGGGGCAACCACACTGGATGAGTATCGCAAATACATTGAGAAAGACGCGGCTCTGGAACGACGATTCCAGCAGATTTATGTTGATCAGCCCAGTGTTGAAGACACGATCTCCATTCTGCGAGGCTTGAAAGAACGCTATGAAAACCACCACGGCGTTAAGATTTCTGACAATGCGGTAGTCGCGGCAGCAACCTTGTCAAATCGCTATATCAGCGATCGCTTCCTCCCAGACAAGGCGATCGATTTGGTCGATGAAGCGGCGGCCAAACTGAAGATGGAGATGACCTCGAAGCCAGAAGAATTAGATGAGGTCGATCGTAAGATTCTGCAACTGGAGATGGAACGGCTTTCATTGGAGCGAGAAAGCAACATTTCTTCTAAGGAGCGGCTCGATCGTCTGGAGAAAGAACTGGCAGACCTGAAAGAAGAGCAACGCAGCCTCAATGCTCAGTGGCAAGCGGAGAAGGATGTGATCAGCGAGATCCAAACCTTTAAGCAGGAGATCGATCGCACTAACATCGAAGTCCAGCAAGCTGAGCGAGATTATGATCTCAATCGGGCGGCTGAGTTGAAGTATGGCAAACTGACTGAACTTCAGCGCAAACTGCAAGATGCTGAAACGAAACTGGCACAAACTCAAACGAGCGGCAAATCTATGCTGCGGGAGGAAGTGACCGAATCAGATATTGCTGAAATTATCTCCAAATGGACAGGCATCCCCGTCAGCAAGTTGGTGGAATCCGAGATGCAAAAACTTCTGCAACTGGAACTTGAACTGCACCGCCGAGTGATTGGTCAGGATGAAGCGGTGACTGCGGTTGCTGATGCGATTCAACGATCGCGTGCCGGACTCGCTGACCCCAATCGACCGATCGCCAGCTTCATTTTCCTGGGGCCGACTGGAGTGGGTAAGACGGAATTAGCGAAAGCTCTCGCAGCTTACCTGTTCGACACGGAAGACGCGATGGTACGCATCGATATGTCAGAGTACATGGAGAAACACGCTGTTTCGCGGTTAATTGGCGCACCTCCAGGCTATGTGGGCTACGAGGAAGGCGGACAATTGACAGAATCCATTCGTCGTCGTCCTTATGCCGTCATCCTGTTTGATGAAATCGAAAAGGCGCATCCCGATGTGTTCAACATCATGCTACAAATCCTGGATGATGGGCGTGTCACCGATTCCCAAGGTCGCACGGTAGACTTCAAAAACACGGTGATCATCATGACGAGCAACGTCGGATCACAATTCATCCTGGATGTTGCCGGAGATGAAAGTCGCTATGAAGAAATGCGATCGCGAGTGATGGAGGCAATGCGATCGAACTTCCGTCCCGAATTTCTCAATCGTATTGACGAAGTGATTATCTTCCACAGTCTCACCAAATCTGAATTGCGGAAGATTGTTCAACTACAAGTTAACCGCTTGACACAACGATTGGCAGACCGCAAGATCTCCTTGGCTCTCTCTGACACGGCGATCGATTTTCTGACAGAAGTCGGCTACGATCCGGTTTTCGGTGCCCGTCCTCTGAAACGCGCCATCCAGCGAGAACTGGAAACCAAGATTGCCAAAGCCATCCTACGCGGCGAATTCAGTGATGGCGACACAATCAAGGTGGATGTGGGTGAAACCGAACGGCTTGTGTTCAGTCACGGATAAGCAGGGATGGCGGCAGAAAACGCAACGTTAATTTTTCAGAAGGGCTAGCCGCCGTATTAATTGACGCTCATGAATTATTATTGGCAACAGTTTAATGCTTTCTCGATCGCTTACCTCAACGACTTGCAGGGTGAGATTCTGGCATGTCCCTATTTTGCGGTCAATAATTTGAATCGAGATTTTGTGGGCACTAAAGGCTTTTCGGTGGTGTTTCAGCGATCGCATTTAGCAGAGGTTGAGCGACAGTTTCCCTTTTTTAAACTTTATTTAGAACGGGCGCTTCAGGCGAGTTGCAATGCTTTTTATCTGAATCCTTTATTACTTAAGGAGGGGTCTCGTGTTGATCCGCATATCGATCGATCCTTGCGTTCTTATTGTAAAGCGATCGAGCCTCCGGCGATTGTGAGTGTGCTTTATGTTCGGGTACCATCCGAGCTTCAGGGAGGAGAATTGGTGTTGCGAAATCATAAACAGCAAGTCGGGCAGATTAAGCCGCAAGTCAATGTATTGCTTTATTTTCAAGGAGATCTGACTCATGCGATTAATCCAGTTAAAACATCTGGCATTCGTTTGAGTTTGGTTTGCGAACAGTATAGTCTTGATGATGCTGAATTGCGAGATATTCCAGAGTTTACGATTGAGTCTAGGGCCGTGAAGTCAAAATCGAATGTGAAGCGATAAAACTGGGAGCGAATCCAATATGCAACACCACCCTGTTAACGAAGCAATTGTTCCCAAATTCGCTCCGCAGGATAGGGAATTCGGTAGTTTCACGATGCAGCGATCGTTTATTGATTGGGAACCCTAGGCATGAGATTCTTGGAGGTCTTGAGGCAATCGGAATGGATCAAAATCAACAAGCGGAACGCAATGCTGCGACTGAGGCGTTTATGGAATCGCTGGATCAGTTGAGTCAAAGTTTACAGTCTAAACCAGAAACTGTTCCCTCCGATCGCGTAGGTGCCCAAAATCCCTCCAAACTACAAAATAGCCGATCGACCAAAATTGATTTTAAGGCGCTAGAAGAAGCTGTCGCTGATATTGAACAATTCATTCAATCTAATTCTCCGGTTCAGGGCGGTTGAAACCGAAGTGTCCTAAACTAATGCCCGTAATAATGCTTGAAGTTTTAATTGCACTTCTGCCTGCTCCCGTTCTGGGTTAGACCCCGCTACAATTCCTGCGCCAGCATAGAGTCGGGCGCGATGCCCTTCGATCAGAGCCGATCGAATGCCAACAATGAATTCAGCATTGCCTTGAGTATCAATCCAGCCGAGCGGCGCAGCATAGAGCGATCGTCCAAATGGTTCATGCTGGCGGATTTGCTCACAAGCGATCGTTCTGGGCATTCCAGCGACAGCAGGCGTAGGATGGAGTTCTGCCAAAATGTCTAGGGGATGAAGGTGAGCGGGGAGAGTAGCTTGAATGGGGGTGTGGAGGTGTTGAATATTTGAGAGTTTCACTAAGCCTGGAGTGTCAGTGTATTGAGGGTTCAATCCTAAGTTAACTAGTTGTTGGGTGATAAAATCAACAACGACTCGGTGCTCCCATCGTTCCTTCCGGCTACGGAGCAACTGCTGAGCAAACTTAGCATCTTCAGTGAGCGATCGTCCTCTCGGAGCCGAACCCGCGAGTGCATCAGTGACAAGCTGGCGATTTTGAATGCTCAGCAATCGTTCAGGGCTGGCTCCAATAAAGTTTTGCCCCTTGCCGTTTCCAGCCGAAAAGACGTAGCAGTCTGGATGAATTTGCCGCAGATTATGTAAGGAGTGTCCCCATTGGAACGGTAAGTGCGAGATCACGTCGATCGTATGGGCTAAAACAAGTTTCTTGAAGTAATGCTTTTCGATCGAGTCTAATGCTGAGATAACCGCAGATTGAAAATTATGAGTATCAATAATTTCCCATGAATTCAATAGATTCGATAGCCCGGATGGAAGACGAAAAAAATTATATTGTACGGAGCTAATCTGTTGAAATTCCTGACAAGTTTTTTCAGCCAAACTTTCTACATTTGATTCTGGCTCAACGACTAAATTCACAACAGCAACATTGTGATCTTGCCAGCGAGATACCTGCCATCGAGGTAAAAAAATCGTAGCCGTAGGAAAAGGTGGATCAGGTTCAAGATGCTGATCAAAAAAGGTGAAGCTAGCAAAAAAATGAGGAGTCGTCCACGGGAAAGTGGCAGGGCTGCTAGAGATTAACTGGTTAAGGCAAGCTTGGACGAATTTATGTGCTTTTGAAAAACGCTGTGATCCGTCTAGCTTAAGCGAAATAGCTGCATCTATGGCTGCGATCGCCCTTCTCTGATCCCGATTCTCAAAATAGAAATGCAGTTGACTTGAATCAACCCATTTGCAAAGAGCAACTAACGGATCAACCGAGGCAATTTCTAATGCAATGCTGGCAATTTTGGTATGATTCGCTGCAATTGCTTTCTGACGACAAAAGTCAAGAAATTGATATAACTTTTTACGATCTTGTGAAGAGTCGAGATGAGTAATGGGCGACTGACAAAGCATTGAGGGCAAAAACGTCCTTTATCAAGCTGGTATTTACGCTGGTATTTACGCTGGTATTTACAATATGACCCATCGCTGAGTGACCAATCTATGAATACAAGTAACACATTTGGACTTTCGTCACGACAAAACTTTATCCTCTTTACCCTTCGTTTGATTCTCAGCAATCAACGCATCTCGATCAAAAGTTTGTTCGCTCAACTCCAAAATTTCTGTACAGAACATGCTGTGCCCCTTCATGTATCGCATTCACCTGAAAACGGCTGTATCTTATTGACCCTGCTCATTGTAAAGGGTTCGATCGCCCCGGTTAATGATCAACCGATACGCGCCATCTGATAGAACCGTAGCCGCATAATTGATTGCCCCTGCCGGATTTGAGTAGGTTGTTCCTTCGTCTGAATCGGTGGCTTGAACCGGAATCGCTCTCAATTCCACTCGATCGGTAGACTTGTTATATATATTCATAGCCAGTTGCCCATTTTGGCGGATGATTCTGACAACATAGCGATCGGTTTCAAACAAAACAATGGTTTCGATCGGTCGTTCACCTCTCGGAACACTATATTGCTCCGAAAACTCAACCACAATTCCATCCTGGTTGACTCGACAAGAACCGCTTAGCCCTAAACTGGTCTGCCATTCCAGAATGAATATATTATCCAATGACTCCATAGGGATTACTTGAATTTCAGCGTCGGGCGATCGCTCCTCGACCAATCGTTGGCAACCTAAACTCCCTGTCTCCGCAGGTTGCGCCAGTGCTGCCAGCGCAAAACCAGGAACCACCACCACTGGAACAACTCCAACCAAAAATTTGCATCCGCTAAACAACGTACTTTTACCCCTCATGTTGATTGATATGGACATTCTGGACATTCTCAAAGAGGACTACCGCAAATTCCCGAAAGACCAGACCTACAGCCTTTACGCAGAAAATGTCTATTTCAAAGATCCCATGAACGAGTTTCGAGGATGCGATCGCTACAAACAAATGCTTCAATTCATCGATACCTGGTTTCTTCATCCTCAACTCGACGTACACGATATTCAGCGCAACGGCAACTCAATCCGCACCGACTGGACGTTAAGGTGGAATACACCTCTCCCCTGGCAACCCCGTATCAGTATCCCTGGCTGGAGTGAACTCACACTCAACGACGACGGGCTGATCATCTCCCACATTGACTACTGGCACTGCTCCCGGTTGGATGTTCTGAAGCAGCATTTTACGTTTGGTAATGGCTAATGGCTCCATTCCCCATTCCCCATTCCCTTTTCTAAAAAACCGATACAGTAATTAAAGAGAGGTAAAAATATTTATTCAGGTTTGATGAGCCATGCGTGTAATCTTGATGACTGGCAAAGGGGGCGTTGGTAAAACATCTGTGGCGGCGGCTACAGGGTTACGCTGCGCCGAGCTAGGCTACAAGACTCTAGTTCTCAGCACCGATCCGGCTCATTCTTTGGCGGATAGCTTTGATATGGAGTTAGGACACATGCCGAAGCCGGTGCGATCGAACCTTTGGGGAGCGGAATTGGATGCGCTGATGGAACTGGAGAGCAATTGGGGTGCGGTAAAACGCTACATTACGCAAGTTCTTCAGGCACGTGGATTAGAAGGGGTAGAGGCTGAGGAGTTAGCGATTCTTCCAGGGATGGATGAAATCTTTAGTCTGGTACGGATGAAGCGGCATTATGATGAGGGCGTGTTTGATGTGTTGATTATTGATTCTGCACCGACGGGGACAGCATTGCGGCTGTTGAGTCTGCCGGAAGTGGCGGGTTGGTATATGCGACGGTTCTATAAGCCATTACAAGCGGTGTCGGCGGCTCTGCGACCGTTGGTGGAGCCTTTTTTCCGCCCGATCGCCGGATTTTCTCTCCCTGATAAACAAGTGATGGATGCGCCCTACGAGTTTTATCAGCAGATTGAGGCGCTAGAAAAAGTCCTGACAGACAACACCCAAACCTCGGTTCGTCTGGTCACAAATCCAGAAAAGATGGTGATCAAGGAATCATTGCGTGCCCATGCCTATCTCAGCCTCTACAACGTAGCAACGGATTTGGTGATTGCGAATCGAATTATTCCCGATGCTGTGACTGATCCATTTTTCCAAAGATGGAAAGAAAATCAGCAGCAATATCGCCGAGAGATTCATGAAAATTTCCAGCCGTTGCCTGTGAAGGAAGTGCCGCTCTATTCAGAAGAAATGTGCGGGTTGGCAGCCCTCGATCGCCTCAAAGAAACTCTATATGCCGAAGAAGATCCGGCTCAGGTTTACTACAAAGAAACAACGCTTCGAGTTGTCCAAGAGCAAAATCAATATAGCTTAGAAGTCTATCTTCCTGGTATTCCCAAGAACAAAATCGAACTCAGCAAGAGCGGAGATGAATTGAATATTCGGATTGGCAACCACCGACGCAACTTAGTCTTGCCCCAAGCGTTGGCAGCCTTACAACCGGCTGGCGCAAAGATGGAAGAAGATTATCTGAAGATCCGATTTGCGACGGCATTGTAGCTTTGTTGGTGGACGATCGCCATTAACTCACACTCATTCATGCCATGTGCAACTTTTTTACATCGCTTGCTGGGATGGGCGTCTCGCCCGTCCAGATCGGGGCGGGCATCTTGCCTACCCCACAGAAATCAAAGATTGTCACCGTAAAGTTGCACATCAGACTAATTCACCTGTTCCGCAATCCACTGAAGATAGGGCAATGAACCTGCCAAAATTGGCAGCGCAATAATTTCTGGCACGTCATAGGAATGAACCTCTCGCACCATTGCCTCCAGACGATCAAACTGACTCAAGTCAGTCTTAATCACTAACTGCCACTCTTCGTCACTATGGACTTCACCCTTCCAGGTGTAGATCGATCGAATCGGCATCAAACTCACACAAGCCGCTAATTTCGCCCGAACCAAAACCTCAGCAATCTTATCCGCCTCGCCCTGCGAAGATGCCGTCACTAACACCACCCCATACCGCCCATACCCTTCATCCCTCATCTCTCATCCTTCACCCCTACTCCGTAATCGCCGCTTTCAAACTCCGACAAAACGTTTCGATCGCCTGTAATCCATGATCAGGCGTTCCTTCAGCTAGACGTTTGACAAAGGCACTCCCAACAATGACAGCATCGGCTCCCCACTCCATCACTTGTTTTGCTTGCCCAGGTTGAGAAATACCGAAGCCGACCCCGATCGGCTTATCTGTAACGCTGTGAAGCTCGCTCAGCAAATCTTGGACACGGTTTTCAAGCTTCGATCGTATCCCGGTGACGCCGGTGACACTGACCAAATAGATAAATCCTTGAGAATGAGTGGCGATCGCTTCAATTCGCTCTTTCGGTGTTGTGGGAGCCACCAGCAGCGTGACTTCAATCCCTGAATCTTTGGCGGCGTGTAGCACAGCTTCCACTTCTTCCAATGGTAAATCAGGAACAACTAAACCTCTCGCTCCGACATCTGCAATCTGTTGCATGAAAGATTCAATGCCGCGATTAAGAATTGGATTGTAATAGGTGAAGAGAATAATCGGGGATTTAAGCGTAGGATGAATGCTTTTCAGCATTTCCAGAACATACTCTAACCGAGTTCCCTGCTGTAGAGCACGGGTGGCTGCCGCTTGAATCACAGGACCATCCGCCAACGGATCAGAATAGGGAATGCCCAACTCAATCAAGTCAGCCCCATTGCGATCGAGAATTTGCAGCGCCTTAGCCGTCACCTCCAAACTGGGATCACCTGCCGTGATGAAGGGAATCAGGGCACATTGACCTCGATCGCGCAATGCATTTATGCAACTAGAAACTGAAGCCATTACCCTTCATCCTTCATCCTTGCGTTTCTCCGCCTCAACTTCCGCCTGAAGCTTTTCCAACTCTTCAGGAGTCATTTCTGCCAATCGCTTTTGCAAAACGGCATCTTCATAATCTTGTAATTGCCGATTGTAGGTCATGTTGTGGGTTACGGCTCGAATCAGGTAAGTTGATACCCAACCGAGCAGCCCACCCAGAAAGATGACCTGACTCCAAATTCCGGCGTTAAGACTATCCAAGCCAGCTAGCTTCAAAATCAGATAGATGGCTCCACCCGCCGCAGAAATGCCGATTCCAATGCCGATTACATCAATCCGTCGCATGAGTCTCAACGGCTAGCTAATTTGCCGAGGCTGAGGTCGAAAGTTCAGAAGTGGGCTGAGGAGGAGCAAACCGGGGAAGAACAAGAAGACCAGGAAATACATTAAAAGTCGTTCGATCGAGCTAGCTACATACCAACGGTTCTTGAGATAGAGGAACGTGATGGCAGGAAATATAACTAAGTAAGCTCCACCTAATGCAACATATAGCAGGAGCGGAATGAGAGGAATTGACGAAAGTAGTGACATACGCCTTCAACAACAAGTTTGAGTGGCTAGATCCATCAGACTTTATACATCTTACCGCTTCCGTATAGCATTACGGCTTCTCATCGTTGAGATTCATCCCTGAAATACCCCTATCAAGGCATTTACGATGGGTGGAATTTGCTGCTTTGACAGGTGCTAACCCCGATCGTGGCTCATGATGGCTCCACATCCTGATTGCCCCGATCGCCAAGGATTGATTATGGAAACCATAAGCGGACGCAACCACCAGCACCCTTGACTCATTAGAGCAAGAAAGGAAAACTAAAGAGAGTAGGGAGACGTTACAATCTGAATACTCAAAAATGATCACTGTGACGTAGCCGCAGTGGACTTGTTATTCTCAATCACCTCCCAAAGCCCTGAATAGGTTTTAGGCTAACTGTTTAGGTCGGTTTTACAGACTCAGACTACTGGTTAGACGCTACTCAATCTAGTTTACAGGGTTTAGCTTTGAGCCTGTCAGCTTCGGCGTTTGCGAAGCGTATTTGGTTCGGGGCTTATCCTAAGCTACCAATCAAATCGTCTCCAATCTCCAGTTTTCCATCCTCAAGCAGGACTACGCCCGATGACACAAACAGTAGTGGGTCTGACTCAGCCAACCTCCTCTAATCATCCGTTGAGAGAAATCATTTACCGCCTGGAAGCGGGCGGTGCCCTATTGCCGAACTCCCCCGAAAATGTCTTGGAAGTGATAGGCATTCTCAAAAGCTATGGGGTGGTTTTGGATGCGTATCAGCGCAACCTGACCTACATTGCCAATCATCAGTTCTTAGTGCTGTTTCCTTTCTTCAAGTATTTCAATGGGGAAGTCACATTCAACAAGCTGCTGAAGCATTGGTGGCACGATCGCATCAATTACGAATTTGCTGAATATTGCATGAAAGCAATGTTTTGGCACGGTGCCGAGGGCTTAGATGCTTACCTTGACGGCGAAGAGTTTAAGCAACGGGCAGGGGCTGCGATCGATGCCAGACTGCAAAAAAATGTCTTAATGCGAGGACTCAAACGCCTCACGTCAGATTTCTTTTTGGAACAGGTGCGGTTGTTGTCATACTACAGTGCTTTGGGACAGTTCTGGAATGTGATGAGCCCCATGTTTTTGAACTTGTCTGATCGCTACGATCGCGGCGAAATTCACACGATTCAGGATGTCGTTGATCATATCCTCAATGGGTTAGTCGAAGCGGCAAACCAGCCGATCACCTACGCTGTCACGCTGAACGAAAAAGTCTATGAGATTATTCCGCGATCGGTCGGTTTGACGTTCCTCAAAGACACGGCTGTGCCCTACGTGGAAGCGGTTTTTTTCCGTTCCTTTCCCTTCTTTGGCACCGTATCCTATAATGCCCAAGCCGGATACATTTCGCCTAACCAGGCAGATTTTAACTACGGCGCACTGTTTGCTGATCCGCTGCCGATCGGCGGTGCAGGCATTCCTCCCACGCTGCTTATGCAAGATATGTCTCACTTTCTCCCCGATTATTTGAAAGAAGTTTATTTGCGAGGATTGCGAGGCGAAGATGATATGCGGGTGAAAATCTGTCTGAGTTTCCAGAAATCCATGTTCTGTGTGACAACGGCAGCTATCTTTGGGTTAATGCCATATCCTTCTACCACAACCAATCCAGAGCAACAACACGCAAATCGCGCCTACCTGGAAAGTTGGATGGATCGTTTCCTGGATTCCCGTTTGTTAAGTGTTCAATAGAACTAAGGAGATTTCCAGCAAAGAATCTACCAATTCGTAGGATGGGCAAAGGGTCTTACCCGTGCCCATCGTCAGCCAGAATCATGGATGGGCAAAGGCATCCGTGCCCATCCTACGCAGGTATTTTATCTGTCGGAAATCTCCTAAGTCAGTCACGAACGAATGGGATCGTGAACTGTAACGAGTTTGGTTCCGTCAGGGAAGGTCGCTTCAACCTGCACTTCATGTATCATCTCTGGGATACCTTCCATTACGTCATCCCGGTACAGAAGGGTGGTGCCATAGGTCATCAAGTCAGCAACCGTGCGACCCTCTCTAGCGCCCTCTAGAATGGCGGCTGAGATATAGGCGATCGCTTCTGGATAGTTCAACTTCAGACCTTTGGCTTTCCGCCGCTCTGCTAAAAGGGCAGCTGTAAAAATCAGCAGTTTGTCTTTCTCTTGAGGGGTAAGTTGCATAACCTTACTTCAATCAACTGGGGTGCTAGGATTCGAACCTAGGAATGGCGGGACCAAAACCCGCTGCCTTACCACTTGGCGACACCCCATCGCGCCAGCCTTCAATATCTTAACAGTTGGAATGTCATACGTGTCAAGAACCCTTTAAGATTGTCCCGTTTTGATCGAAATACAGCCGTTCTCGATCGCAACACTACGGTAAGAGTTGTTGTTGCGCCTCTTGCAGATTGAATTGTGCATCAATAAAGTTAGGACTTAGCTCAAGGGCACGTCGGAATTCAACGATCGCCTCCTCGACGTTGCCTTGCTCCAGCAACACCAATCCCAGGTTGTTGTGAGCAAGGGTGTGGGCACTGGCGGGTGAACCTTGCTGATCGGGTAACTCTAATGCCTGACGATAGTTAGCGATGGCTTCTTCAACCCGTCCTTGCCCGTATAGCGCATTCCCTAACCCGTTATAAGCAGGTGCGTAGTTGGGGTCTAGCTCGATCGCTCGACGAAACGAGGCGATCGCTTCCTCAAATTTTCCTTGCTCTCTTAAGGCACTGCCCAAATTGCTGTGAGCCAGAACATAGCGTGAGTCTAGCTCGATCGCCTGCCGAAATTCAGCGATCGCGGCATCCAAATCCCCTTGTAGTCGATAGATGTAGCCTAAGTTAATGTGAGCCAGGGTATGGGCAGTCGTTGGAGTGCCATCTTGGTCGGGCAGCGCCAATGCCTGCCGATAAGTCATAATTGCCTCCTCAAACCGCCCCAGTTGACTGAGGGCATAGCCCAAATTGTTATAGGCAAAGGTGAACTCTGGATAGATTTCGATCGCTTGATTGTAAGCAACGATCGCTTCATCAAGTCGTCCTTGCTGGCTCAACGCAAAGCCCAAATTGTTATAAGCATCTGCATAGGCGGGATCGAGTTTAGTCGATCGAGTGTAAGCCGCGATCGCCTCCTCAATTTGCCCCTGGTCATATAAGGCATTGCCCATGTTGTTGTAGGCAGAAGCGTAAGTCGGGTTCAACTGAATCGCCCTTTCAAACTCAGCAATCGCTTCCTCTAGCTTGCCCTGAAGCCAAAGCGCAAAGCCCAGGTTGTCGTGTGCCAACGTATGGGCACTCACCGGAGTTCCCGGTTGATCGGGCAATTGCAACGCCTGCCGATAAGCGCCGATCGCCTCCTCAAGCTGCCCTTGACCGTAGAGCGCATTGCCCAAATTGTTGTAGGCGTAGGCACTATTGGGATCTAACTCAATAATTTGGCGGAAAACCCGCTCAGCTTCAGCAAAATCGCCAGCTATTTGAGCCGCATTTCCTTGCTGAAACAGGTGATCGATCGATTGGGCAACTCCCTCTTGCGGAATTGCAACAACCCATAACGCTAGGAGCAAAGGAAAAACGAGGCGACGCAGCATTTCAACTCTGTTTCTCGAAAATGGCAAGATTACAGTTTACCTATTACCAGATTTCGAGGTGCCCCGTGTGAATCAGGAACTCTCATTAGAAAAATCAAAGGCGCAGAGAACACGCTCTACGCCTCGCCAGTTCTATGATGAGAGGGTGTATCAATTTGGACATTAAAACTTAGTGAAGCAGGAGGCAGAGAAGGGCTAGAAACCCACCAACACTGTAAAAGCGAGACACCACTTGAGTCTCTGACCAACCGATCAGTTCAAAATGGTGATGCAGAGGAGCCATCTTAAACAAACGCTTGCCGATCCCTTGCTCGTTCTTGGTGGCTTTGTAGTAGCTGACTTGAGCAATCACTGAGAGGGTTTCTGCTAAGAAAATGCCGCTCAGGATCAGCAGACCAAATAACGAGTGGCTCAGTAACGCAACGGCGGCTAATGCGCCACCCAATGCCAGAGAGCCTGTATCGCCCATGAAGACACGAGCTGGGTTGTGATTGTGAACCAGGAAACCCAGGCAACCGCCACTCAAACAAGCACAGAAGATAGCGAGTTCTGGTGAGGTTGGAGCAACCAATGCCGCTAAACCGAGAAGCGCGATCGCCCCGGTTCCCCCCGCTAAGCCATCCAATCCATCTGTGAGGTTCGTAGCATTGCTTTCAGCAACCAACACAAATCCAGCGAGTAGCCAAAACAAAATGCCGAGAGGCAACATCAACCCAAACGGCAGAATTAGCGTTGTCAAGTCTACCGATTGAGTGAACATCATCCACAAACAAAATAGCACCCCGAACCCGATCTGGAGTGCCAATTTGGTGCGAGGAGAAATCCCTTTGTTCGACTTCTTGCGGAGAATTTGCCAGTCATCTAGCCACCCGATCGTTCCATACGCCAGTGTTAGCGCCGACACCGCCACCACATTCACAGCGAAGCCTGACCAGATTAGGGCAATCATGACGGCAGCCGGGATAAAGAAAATACCGCCCATCGTTGGCGTTCCAGCTTTCTTCAGATGCGCCTGAGGACCATCTTGCCGGATTATTTGACCTGCTTTTAGATTCCGCAGAATGGGCACAACCCAAATGCCCAGACCCGCCGTAGCCAGGGCACAAACAACCAGGGGTAAGGTAAGACCTGTGCTGGAAAAGAGCGATCGTCCTGCTAGCCAATCTAAAACTAGCGAAGCAATGCTAATACCAGCACCCAACGTTAGAAACAATTGATAACCTGAAACACCGACTGATCGATCTGGAATTAATTTCGCGTCCACAGCCCTTTTATTTCACTCCACACCACACATTTATGATAAAGCTCACACCGTAGAACTCCCCCTCACTATAGGGAGATTAGTCATCTAGATCAAGAGCGTCGTCGTCATCGTCGTCTGCGTCAAACGAATTATCATCGCCCGCCATCAGATCATTGAGTTCTTCTTCGTTGTCACTCAGGAAATCATAGTCAGCTGGTTCACGTGCCAAGAGACGACCTGTGCTTTCAAGCCAAGCCAAGATCGACGCATCGCGTTGCAAGGGAATAATCGGAGCCAACTGTTTGAGCGGTTGCTCGTGTAAAGCGGGATTACGTATAGAGTCCATCAGCGTACCAATTTGGTAAAAGAAAGAAGGGATTATGTTCGTTTGCAGAACCTAGTTGAAATGACATCTTGATTGGTCTAACTGTTTCAGGTCAACAAATCAGCCTTGTCATCCGTAGCCCATTGTCCTGTTCATGCGGTTCATTTAATTTCCATTCCTTAGATCCTCTAACACTGGATAGTGGTAACCTGAATTTTGCTATCTGTCAAGAGCATTCCAAAATCTCACGCAGATTGGGTTAAGAGTTTATCCGAGAACCCATTTTGTCGGTGGGCAATGCCCACTTACCTGGGATACATCAAATACGATCGAGGTTTTCAGAATAGGCTCTAAGTGTATGAGCAAATCTCCAGAAGAAACCTCAAGATGTGTTACAGCCTATTTATAAGTGTATGGTGGAGATAACGAACTATGTTAGGCAAGGCGAAGTTATTAGAGACGATCGCAGGCAAAAATCGAGGTATTTTGGCAACTGAATTAGATAAACAGGCGGTTTTATCGGCTGTCGCGCAACTCGAAGACCACAACCCGACTCCACAACCCCTGAATGCGCTGGATAAACTTGACGGCAATTGGCGACTACTTTACACCACAAGTCAAGACTTGCTACAACTCGATCGCTTGCCATTTCTGAAACTTGGGCAAATTTATCAATCTATTCGGGTTCAAACGACCAAGCTCTACAACATTGCAGAAGTTTTTGGATTGCCTTATCTAGAAGGAATTGTCAGCGTAGCTGCTCGGTTTGAGCCTCAGTCTGAACGTCGGGTCAAAGTAGACTTTGAGCGATCGATTATCGGATTACAGCGTCTCATTGACTATCGCTCTCCCGATGATTTGATTGAGCAGATTGAGGCAGGGACAAAATTTAAGGCGATCGACTTCACCATTACCAATCGGGAGCAGCAAGGCTGGCTCGAAATCACCTATCTTGACGATGATCTCCGTATTGGACGCGGAAATGAGGGGAATATATTTGTGTTGACGAAGGTGAAGTGATGCTGCGGTTATCTCAAGGGCAATTGAATCTTTTAGAAACCTGCCCACGTAAATTTCAGCACATCTATATTGATCAGTTAGGTTCTTTGACATCACCCGATCAGCAGGAGCGATCGACCTGGGGAACTCGATTTCATTTGCTGATGCAGCAACGAGAGCTAGGTTTACCTGTCCCAGAGATTAAGGAAGCGATCGATCCAGTAGATGGTCAACTGCAACGCTGTGTCGAGGCGTTGATTGAAACAGCACCGGAGATCTTTCAGCTTCCGTCATCCATTCGCCAGAGTGAATACAATCACTCGATCGAATACCAGGGCTATTTGTTGACCGTGGTGTATGATTTGCTGATTTTGGACGATCGCGAAGCTCAGATTCTCGATTGGAAAACCTATTCTCGTCCCCATCAACCCCGCTGGCTAGAGCAAAATTGGCAAACGCGGCTCTATCGGTTTGTGTTAGCGGAAACCCGTGATTATGCACCCGAACAGATCTCAATGACTTATTGGTTTGTGCAAGGGCGATCGGCTGACACTCCTACGCCGCAGTCACTCAGGTTCGCCTATGACTCCATGCAGCATCAGCAGACAAAACGGGATCTCGATCAATTATTGAATCAGCTAACAGATTGGTTAGAACGATACCAAGCCGGACAACCCTTTCCACAGATTGCCGAATCTGCAAGCGACTGCGATCTCTGCACATTTGCAATGCGCTGCCAACGAGGAGAGCAGATGACTGCAAATCAGCAGATTCCCGATCTAGCGGATATTCAAGAGATCGTATTGAGCTAACCAACAATTTGCCGCTTGTTGAGGTGGCGATCGGTAATTGGGGATTGGGGATTGGGATTTGGTCATATCAAAGCCGGTGAATCGGTTATCGCGTATGCGTAGGGGAACAGCATGCCGTGTCCGTACAAGTTTGGTGGATTGGGCACAATTGAAACCCTATATCGGAAGAAAACTGTATCGCTTCATACAATCTTTATATACTGTGTGTCCTAGTTTACTTAACACTACGGAGAACACAATGATATGGTTCTCTGGGGGCAACCAGATTGCCGTTTTTTAAAACCAGAGTTTAACGGTAATTTCCGCAAGCAGAAATCGCGATCGACCCTTCAACTCTTCGCCACACCCTATCTCCAATGACGATTGAGGTAATTCATGCCACCTATTAGTCTAAGTAGTCTCTACACGCAGAATTTTAATACCTTAGCTGGCTCAGGCTCATCCGTGCCTTGGCTAGATGATCTAACGATTCCGGGTTGGTATTCCAGTCGAACTGTTTACAACGCTGGAACAGGTTCATCCAATGCGGGTGCGCTGTACAGCTTTGGCAGTGAGGCTGCCGATCGTGCCCTTGGCTCGGTGGCTTCAGGCTCAACGAATACTCTCTTTTATGGAGTTCGGCTGATCAATGATACGGCTGAAACACTCTCTAATCTGACGATTGGCTATACCGGAGAGCAATGGCGGACTGGAGGCAGCACCACAACTCCAAGCGTGGCTCAAACGCTCGATTTTCAATATCAAGTTGGGGCGACTAGCTTGATTTCAGGTTCCTGGATTGACTTCAACGCCCTCGATTTCACGACTCCCACTTTTGGCACTACAACTGCATCAGCACTGGATGGAAATGCTGCTGCCAATCGATCGACGCTCTCGACGACGGTATCTGGGCTATCGATTCTACCGGGGCAAGAGATTTGGTTACGCTGGCAAGATAGTAATGATGCGAATAACGATCATGGGGTCGCGATCGATGACTTCTCTATCTCCGCAGGTGGAACGACTCCAAGTGCAGGCGTGACGATTACTGAGTCGGGCAATAATACTGAGGTGAACGAGCAAGGGGAAACCACAGATACTTACTCGATCGCTCTTAACACCCTCCCTACCGGAGCCGTGACTATTCAGGTAGCGGCGGATGCAGAAACCCAACTCAGTCGCGATGGAGTGAACTTTTTCAACAGCCTCGACCTCAGCCTGGACAATACTACGCCAGTCACAATCACGGTTCGAGCGATCGATGATACCGATGTAGAAGGCTCTCCTCATTCCGGCATCATTACTCACACGGTGACTAGCACGGCTGATCCTAGCTACGCTAACCTGACGATCCCAAATGTCGGCGTCAGTATTCTTGATAACGATGTGTCGCTTGCTTTTACTAAAATTCACGATATTCAAGGGGCAGGCACGACGTTTAATCCGGCATTCGGAGGGACGCAGACGATCGAGGGCATCGTTGTCGCGGCGTTCCCTGGCACAGACGGCTTGCGAGGCTTCTATGTGCAGGAAGAGGATTCTGATGCAGATACCAATGCTCTGACCTCTGAGGGTATCTTCATTTTTGATGCCAATGGGTTGTTTACAGGCAGCGCGGGCGACAAAGTTCGGGTGACGGGCGAAGTCAACGAATTTACAAGTAGCGGCAGCAGCCTGACCCAACTGCGAAATCTGACAAATCTCAGCATTCAGAGTTCTAGCAATCTGCTTCCTACTGCCGCAACGATCAGCTTCCCGGTCAACAGTGCTTCGGATCTCGAAGCCTTTGAGGGAATGCGAATAACCGTCCCAGACACGCTGACTGTCACGGAACATTTCCAGTTAGGGCGGTTTGGACAGGTCGTACTTTCGTCTAATGGTTCCACGAATCAATCCGGCACAGATGGACGGCTGGATCAATACACGCAATTCAACGATCCGAGCGTGAATGGTTACTCAAACTACTTAACGGAGACGGCTAAGCGGCGAATTGTCTTGGATGATGGCTCAAGTGTGCAAAATCCTGATCCGATTCTTCTGGGTCGAGGGGGCAATCCGCTTAGCGCCTCAAACACCCTGCGAGGAGGCGATACCGTCACAGGGCTATCGGGAGTTTTGGATGAGCGGTTCGGTGCCTTCCGGATTCAGCCTGTTGCCCCTGTTAACTTCGTTCCGACCAATCCCCGTGAGACGGCTCCCTCGGTTGGTGGCACCCTCAAAGTTGCCAGCTTTAACGTCCTCAACTATTTCAATGGCGATGGTTTGGGTGGAGGCTTCCCCACACCACGCGGAGCAGAAACTTCCACAGAATTTACTCGCCAGCGAGACAAGACGATCGCCGCCATCCTTGGGCTTGATGCAGATGTGTTGGGGCTGATTGAGCTAGAAAACGATGGTTACGGTTCGACGAGTGCCATTCAAGATTTAGTGAATGGATTGAATGCGATCGCTGGAGCCGGAACTTACGCCTTCATTGATCCGGGAACTCCCAACCTCGGAACCGATCAGATCGCCGTTGGTTTCATTTATAAACCCGATCGCGTTACGCCTGTCGGAGCCGCCGTCACAGTTCCAAATGGCTTTGGGCAAGGCGCATTTGACGCAGATAACCGCAAACCACTCGCACAAACCTTCCAGCAGAATTCTAATGGTGCCGAGTTTACGGCGGTGATCAACCACTTCAAATCCAAGGGTTCGAGCGCAGGCAACCCTGGAGATAGCGACCTTGGGGACGGTCAAGGACTGTCAAACGGAACACGGCTACGGGCATCGCAAGATCTAGCGGCATGGCTGGCAACCAACCCGACTGGAACAGCCGATTCTGATGTTTTGATCGTTGGCGATCTGAATGCGTATGCCAAAGAAGATCCGCTCAAGGCACTGGAATCATCAGGGTATACCAATCTGCTGTCGAACGCGACTTATTCCTTCGTCTTTGATGGACAGTGGGGATCACTTGACCATGCCTTAGCGACAGGTGATCTTGCCGCACAAGTGACGGGAGCCGCGAAGTGGCATATCAACGCTGACGAACCATCAGTGCTGGATTACAACACCAACTTTAAGTCTGCTGGACAAGTGACTAGTCTCTATGCACCGGATACCTTCCGCTCCGCAGACCATGATCCAGTTGTTGTGGGGCTGAACTTGACCCCTGAGCAGATTATAGGTACCGATGCGTCTGAATCGCTCACGGGTGGGGCAGGCAGCGACACGATCGAGGGCAGAGGCGGCAATGATGCGATCGACGGCGGTGGAGGCAATGACACGCTATTTGGCGACAGCATCACTAACCCCGCTACCACCAATCTTTCCTTCCGTCTGAAACCTGCTAGTTTAGTGATCGAGTTCAGCGAAGGAAGCAGTGCCCCAATTACCCAGCGAGTCCGTCAGAATGGTGAACTCCCAGCCACCTTTGGTGCTTTCCAGATTACAGCATCCGATGCGAATGGGAACACCGCCAGGACATGGGTTGATCAAGGTGAAGCGGTGGGTATTCAGGATGCAGACGATCGCCGTCGCAACTCTGCACTGCGGAAACGGATCGAGGACGGTGAAAAACTACACCTCGAAATCTTGCCACAAGTGACCTATGACAGTGCCTTTGGTGCCGCAATTGCCCTAGAACGATTCGTGCCCAACTCTCAAGCCACCATCATTGCCTACCAAGATGGAGTCGAGGTCGATCGCGAAACCTTTGGCACTAACCAAATCCGCTTTACCTCCGACACCGCCTTCGATCGACTGACGATTCAAGGCGATACGGGTCAATTTACCTTCCGATCGGTTAGGCTCACAGGAGTCCTCAAGGCAGTCAATGCTGGCAACGATACCCTGATCGGCGGCACAGGGGATGATCAGCTAAATGGCGGGGCAGGGGATGATGTGTTGACTGGCGGCACAGGACGCGATCGATTTGTTCTCTCCCTGACACCCGGAACCGACACAATCACAGATTTTACGGATGGGGAAGACTTGTTTGCCCTCTCTGGTCTAGCCTTCAACCAACTGACGATCGCTCAGGGTACAGGCGCGAATGCCAACAACACGCTAATTAGTGACTCTAGCCAGTCTATATTAGCGATTTTGCAAGGCATCCAGTCTAGCAGTATCACGGCGGCTGATTTCGTCACAATTTAGCCTTGTCAAGGCTAAATTCTACTCTGCTGATTGCTCGTCACATCGTGGCAGGTAAACTGCAAAATGCTCGTCAATCAGCCTTAACCCTCAACCCTCAGTCCTACCAGATCAGCAGGCAGTCGAAATTCTTGTAACACTTGCAGATTATCCAAAAAACGACGGTTTTCTGTGACATGGGGGATTTTAAGCTGAGAGTCGGAGGTGCCTCGGAGGAGTTGGCGTTGGCGGACGATCGCAAAGCTACCTGGAGCCAGAATTCGCAGGCATGGGGGAGGGACTTGATCCGATCGCACCGTCGCATATGGATGATTGAACTCCCCTAGCCAGTAATCAAACCGAGCCAAAAACGCTTCTGGATGGTTGATGATTTGCCCCGGAGCCAGTTCAATATTGACCCAATAATGTGCCGGAAACTCGTTTTCCGATAGCGTGATACAAAAATCTTCCAGCATCAGATTAAACTCTTGCTGAAGCATTTGCATGGCTTGGCTGACATGAAACTCTGTGGTCTTTTCAGTGGTGGATGAGAGCAATCCGCCGCGACGGTGCCGAAAGACAATGATCGGAGTTTGTTCATAGAAGCCCACGACTTCCACGACATCGCCAATGTCGTAGCGATAGAAGCCACTGTAGTTCGTAACCAGAATGCGATAGTATTCTCCAACTTTCACTTCTGTAGGAAGCACAGTCTTCGGCTGTTCCACATCCCACTGATCGCGAGGGACAAATTCGTAGAAGCTGCTTTCTAGTGCCAGAATACTGCCATCTTGATTCAAGTCATAGTAGATGCCAAAGGTGCCTTCAGCAGTCCCAAATACGCCACCGAAGGAAGGAGTATCGCCAAAGTATTCTGGGAAGCGTTCAAAGTAAAAGTCTGATGTGCCGCCTCTGGCAGTGGCGAGAAGTGACAGTTTTGACCAAGCCAGTTTAGGAGTGAGTCTCCCTTGCGATCGCACAATCTCTCGCAACTCTGCCGCCCGACCAGGGGAAGCGACCCACTGGCGCTCTAGCTTGGTGCGGATCTCTGGTTCGAGGGGAAGCCAATTGGCGATCGTTCCCTGCTCAATGTCCCAAATCAAGTCTTCTGCATACTTCTCCAGATACTTACAAGTTTGCAGCAGCAGCATGGGAAAATTCGCCATCATCGATCGCACATTAGGATTACAGAGTCCAAATAGCAGCGCAACATAGTGGCGACTAACGCTATCTGCAATTTCTAAGACCTCAAACGGCTGCGCGAAGCCACATTGACCTAACGACCGACTTCGACGCAAACTGCCAACGGTCACAGGACCGTATTCAATCCCGCCACTGGTATATCCCTGAATCCGAGCGACATTGGTAGACAGAATCCTGCCAAACTCTAGTGGCTGCGATCGTCTAACGGAATGCATTTTCAGTGCATCCAGGAGGAACCCAAAACTAGGCGCATTGGCATTGCTGAGAGAATGATGGAACCGCCAGGTCACAGGCACCATTTTTTGCTTGCCCGTGGTTCCACTCGTCAGATTGATGTAGACCACTGGATCAGGATTGAGGACGTTTGGTTCTCCTTGGGCGACCCGTTGTGTGTAGGGTTCGTAGTCGCTATAGGACCAAATTGGCACTTGCTGACGGAACTGATCGATCGTTTTGATATCCTTCAACCCGAACGATCGCCCCAATTCGGTGTTCTGCTGAACTCCTAACAATTTCCGCAAGTACTTTTCTTGAGTTTCTATGGGTTGAAGTGTTTTGCGGATAAAGCTGGCTTTGGCATACTTAGCATATGCACCTATCGCTGACAGAAGTAAATTTGCCATCGGATTCTCAAAAATTGAAAATGCTGAGATGAATGGGACGTGTTCAGTCAATTGTGAAGCGATCGCCGGTTCCAAGGTTCCTCATCTGTCCTCCAAACTACACCAAAAATTGTCTAAAATTGCTTCCAACTGTTCATCTCCTTAATGTCCATAGTAAAGTGGCACACAGTAAACCTGGTGATAGAAAGTAACGTGTATATTTTTGGATTACTTGTACGAGTTAGGTCAGGAAATCAATGGAACTGGCAACTACCTTAAAAAGTCAGACAATCCAAAATCGGATTCGAGAAGTCGGGATTAATGAAAACTACTGGTATCCCGTTGCTTGGGCGGATCAGTTGAAAGCTGGACAAGTGGTTCCCGCGACTATTTGGCAAAAATCAATTGCTGTCTATCGAGATAGTGAGGGATATGTTCATGCTCTAGAGAATGCCTGTCCTCACAAGGGTATTGAGCTTCACTTGGGGGAAGTGCAGGGCGATCGCATCATTTGTCCCTACCACGGTTGGGAGTTCAACACTGAGGGCGAGTGTGTCAACATCCCTTATTTCCCAAAGGAGCAAAAATTACCCTGTGCAAAAGCACGGAACTACCCAGTAGAAGAAAAGTATGGCGTGATTTGGATATTTCCGGGTGATCCAGAGTTGGTAACGAATCGCCAAATTCCGGATGTCCCTGAATATTCTGACCCAAACTGCTTGATGATTCCAATCACAGGGGTCTTCAACGCGCACTTCTCCATCTGCAACGAAAACACGATGGATGTATTCCACGGATATCTCCACAAAAATCTTCACGGCTGGTTTGATCCACATTTGATCAAATTACAGGAAGGAGAGGGTTCTGTTTGGGCAGATTATTTGGTGTCTTATCAAGGTTGGCTCAGCCGCTTCCTTGGGATAGGCACAGATGGCAAGGGAGTCACTACGCGCACTGTTTCGATTCACTACCAATATCCTCATTACCACAGCACCTTAGAAGGCTTTTCTTCTCTCTATCTCATGCGTTTGCCTGTGGGACCCAACGAAACGCGATCGTTTTCCCTGCTGTTCTTGCCCCAAATTCGCATGTCTCAGAAGATCCAACTCCTGATCCAACCGCTGATAGTTCCATTGGTGCGGCGCTTCCTGTTCATGCGTTTTCTAGAGCAAGATATTGGCATGATGGAGAGCGAACAGCGCAACTATCGAGCAAATCCGAATCGGCGTTATGTGGAGGTTAATCCAGCGATCATCGCGCTTCAGCGAGTGATCGTCCGGCAATATGAACAATTTGTGCAACAATCTAGTCAATTGCAGTACCACCGACCCAAGGATACTCAGATTTCTGTCCCCACTGAGGCGATCGCTTCAAGTCCGGGCTGAACAAACTTCTGAACGTTCCTTGCAATGAGTGTGACTGTGGCACAACTGTACCAACCTGTTCAGCTAAGGTTATCAGTTAGTGGCACATTGGTGAAAATATCTTTCTTTCACCCAAGGTTCATACTGAAGGTCAATCAGGAATGAGTTTAATGTCAACGGCTTAGTTGATCTAATTCAATCATTGAACTCGGATCTGGGTGTACACCTGGTTGGAATATCTGCTGTTCAGCCTAGCAATCGGCAACCTAAAAAAAGGTGAGGGGAGTTTACTGTGCAAGTTATTAAAGAGTACATGCAACGGGCATATGAAAGTGGGCTTTTGCCAGATGAATTCATCTGCTACGGCAAACAGGGTAATTTAGTTGAGATTGAGGAGGAAGGCACAGGGATACGCCGCACAGTTCTGACCTTCTGTACGAACGATGTGTTGGGGTTGGTGCAGAATCAGGCCGTGCAGCAAGCCGCGATCGATGCCATTCTCCAATACGGCACCTCGAATAGTTCTTGCTCTGTTCTCAGTGGTCGAATTGACCTGCATCAGCAGTTAGAAGATGAAATCTCAGCCTTTAAGCATCTGTCGCATACCCAGCTTTTTTTGAATGCTTGGATGGCGATGCAAGCATTAATGGACGCCTACTGCCATCAAGCCATTTCCGTTCCGGGCTTCCAAAACACCCGTGAGACGCTAATTTTGACGGATGTGCTTAATCATGGCTGCATTGTCTCTGCGATCGCCAATGCTGATACCCGATCGGGCAAGCTGTTTGGTCACAGTCCACGGGTTCGGGTTCGGGCATACCGTCACTGTAATATGGATGATCTGGCACGGAAGTTGCAACGATATGCTCGACCCGGCGATCGGATCATGCTGGTATCAGATGCCGTGTTTTCAATGGACGGTGATATCGCTCCTCTCCCCACCATGATCGATATCCTATCGAAGTATGAAGGCAGTGTGCTGGTGATGGATGAAGCTCATGCGAGTGGTGCGATCGGGGCGACCGGTCGAGGCATCTATGAATATTTCAATATTCTGCCTCAAGACGTGATTGCACGAGGGATTGCGCCCGTGATCATGACAACCTTCTCCAAGTTCGCTGCTTCTGCTGGAGCCGCCATCAGCACCCATGTTGCTGAACTCAAGCCTCTCCTTAATCTCTCGCCCACTTCCATCGGCACGATTTCTTTGCCAGCACCGACAACCGCCGCCGCTTTGGAGAGCATTCGCCAAGTTCGCCAGCACCCCGAACTCGTCCAACGCCTTCAGGAGAATACCCGATATCTGCGATCGCGCCTGATTGAACATGATTTTGATGTGATCGGTGAAACAAATGTGATTCCAGTCTTCTGCCGCCAGAACTTAATCCGAAACACTTTGCCCGCCAGATGATGCATGATCACAGCATTTGGATTTCGCCCATCTGGTTCATTGCCAAGCCACGGCTGAGAATTACCACCAATGCTCTTCACACTCGTGAGGAGATCGATCGGCTAGTGTTGGGGATGACAGCAGTACGGGACTTGATGTACAAGCCTACCATTAGCGCTTAATCTCCAACTTATAAACCACTATAGCAGCCCTAAATCATTTGTAAGAAGGGGGTTGAGGGGCAGTGCCTCCTCCTTGGGGACTTCGTCCCCAAACCTCTTTGGGTTTTCTCACAATTGATTTGGGATTGCTATAAGACATAAAGACACAAAGACACAAAGACACGAAGAGATACCTACCTTTGTAACGGAGTGCCTTGGTGGTTCATTTTTACTTCAGGCAAATTACTTCAGGCAAATGCTGATGAGCCAAAATCAGGTGGGATATCTTGCCATCGTCCCTGTCCTACGGCTCGAATCGCTTCTCTGAGAGAAATCGCTCCGGTGTACAGAGCGCGACCCACAATTACCCCTGTCACTCCCAATGGCTCTAATGCCAGCAAACTCAATAAGTTGCTCACAGAGCTAATTCCTCCAGAGGCAATCACGGGCACAGAAACCGCACTCGCCAGTTCTCTCAATGCCTGTCGATTGGCACCTTGCAGCGTTCCATCCCGATCGATATCGGTGTAAATAATTGCCGCGATACCCAAGGCTGCCATTTGTTGCGCCAGCGTTATTGCTTCAACGTCTGAAGTTTCTAACCAGCCACGAGTCGCAACTTTCCCATTACGAGCATCAATCCCGACCACAATTTGCTCAGGGAATTCTTGGCAGAGCATTGAGACTAATTCGGGCTGTTCGATCGCGATCGTGCCCAAGATGACTCGCTGCACCCCCAAAGCAAGCAGGTTCGTGACCGAGGCATGAGCGCGCAACCCCCCTCCGACCTGCACAGGAATATCAACCGATCGAACAATCGCTTCGATCGCTCGCTGATTCACAGGATGTCCTACCTTTGCCCCATCTAAATCCACCAGATGGAGCCGAGTTGCCCCTTGCTCTGCCCACTGTCGTGCTATTGCAACCGGATTTTCATCAAATACCTGCGATTGAGCATAGTCGCCCTGATACAGCCGCACACAGCGCCCTTCAAGCAAGTCAATAGCTGGAATAATTTCCATGTTTTGTTCTCTTCAAATATTAACGGCTGGTAAAACTGGTAAAAGCAGGGCGATCGATTAGCGATTCATCAATCTCGGCTGGTTTCTCTTTCCAATATTAATTGATAGGCTGGCGATCGAAAAACTAGGCGTTGCTGAAGCATAGGATGAAACGATTTGCACCCCCAACGGTAGGGGTAGGTCTTAGTGCCTACCCTGACTTGTGCCTACCCTGACTTGTGCCTACCCTGACTTGTGCCTACCCTGGAAGATTTCCGGCACCCACCAGGGATGCCCCTACCAAAAACATCTCTAACTTCAATGCCAAAAACCATTGCAATTTCATAACAAAAGTGAATTAAAGTAATTATTGTAATAACGAACAACAGTAATTATTAAAAAAATTATAGGATTAGTAATTTTACATCAATCTGCTTCTACGCTTGTGGTTGAAATCCAGCAAGTTTAGAAGGAAATACATATGGCTCGGCAGAGGGGTTTCTTCGAGAAGTTATTTGATTTTTCATTCTCAGATTTTATTGCAGTTCAAATTGCTGGTGTGATCTACGCAGTTATTGTTATCCTCCTTGCTTTGGGATTATTAGCTGCTCTCATTGGCGGCTTTGCTCAAGGGGCTGGGCAGGGAATTGCTGTCCTTATTTTTGGTCCGATCATTGGCTTCCTTTATATTGTTTTTGCCAGGATTGGATTAGAGGCATTTATTGCAGCCATTCGCACCGCAGAAAACACACGAATCATCGCAGAAAATTTCAGACGCCCTCCAGGTCCTCCAGGGTTTTAAACATTGATTGGTTGCCAAACTAATTCCTGGGTTGTTGTATTTGAATGAGAATGTTTGAAACATATCAAGCGTCCTGCATTTGCCCCCCTTAATCTCCCAATTCTGGCGGACTTTAGAATTCAATTCTCTCCACAGTTGGCTACCGTGTACACAACTCGCTGTGAACCTTAAGTCGCCCTAGTTCAGCCCTTCGGCATCTCGCGAAAGAACATAACCATCTAGGAGTGAGCGAAACGGTTAGATCCCCTTAAATTCCCCTACCCTTCTGGGAGGCTTCGCCAACAAAAGGGAGATTTTGATGGCTTGGTTCCCTTTTTTAAGGGGGCTAGGGGCTAGAGGGGATCGAATTCTTTTCAAACAGGTTCTTTAGAAAAACCTTTAGCTTATGGGCAATTGAGTAACACTTCGCTACTCTCTAAAGAAGACACTGAAATTCAAGGTGTCTCTTTCTAGTGTGTGCCCGAGGACTATGCAGGTCATCTCTAAGAAAACAACCCCTTCGTCAGAATCGACTCTAGAAGCCTTCACATTGGATGTGGGGGGAATGAAATGTGCAGGCTGCGTGAGGGCAGCTGAGAATCAGTTGACGCAACAGCCCGGAGTCATTTCCGCCACGGTCAACTTGGTTACAGAAATGGCATTAGTGGAATGCGAACCAGGAGTCGTTGACCCGTTGACTTTAGCAGAGAAATTGACGGAAATTGGGTTTCCGAGTCAACCTCGCTATCCGCAAGGTGATACGTTATTTGCCTCAGAACGTTCTACGGTAACCAGTCCGGCAGAACGGCATCGACAAGAAACCCGATCGCAAATTTGGCAAGCCACGATCGCCACGCTCCTGCTGATTCTTTCCACGATCGGACATCTCGATCATGTTGGCATCACAATTCCTGGACTCACCAATATTTGGCTGCATTGGGGCCTGGCAACCCTGGCACTCCTGTTTCCGGGGCGATCGATTCTCACGAACGGTTGGCAGGGGCTACGACACAACGCGCCCAATATGAACACGCTCGTGGGCTTGGGGACACTCACGGCTTACGCCGCCAGCATCGTCGCGCTACTCTTCCCAACCCTAGGATGGGAATGCTTCTTCGATGAACCCGTCATGCTCGTTGGGTTTATCCTGCTCGGTCGCACCCTAGAACAACACGCCAGAAGCAAAGCCACAGCCGCCCTCCAATCCCTAGCTGCCCTCCAACCCGCCACAGCGAGGCTGATCAAGGGTGAAGGCGGAAGGATGAAAGATGAAAATGAAAATGAAAATGGAAATGGGCATCGTGGGCTGCACAATACCTCATCGCCTTCTGCATCAGATCCCTCTAACACCAACCAACCCCTCCATCCTTCATCCTTTATCCTTCATCCTTCCATTGAAATTCCTGCCGATCGCGTCAAGGTAGGAGAATGGTTACAAGTTTTGCCAGGAGATAAAATTCCGGTTGATGGCGAGATTCTCGCCGGACAAACCACGATCAATGAATCTATGCTGACAGGCGAAGCGGTGCCTGCATTGAAACGTCCTGGAGATACTGTCACTGCTGGAAGCCTTAATCTATCGGGAGCCATCACACTCAGAGCGACTCGCACAGGCAAAGACACAACTTTGGCGCAAATCATCGCTCTTGTCGAAACGGCTCAAACTCGAAAAGCGCCCATTCAAGGACTCGCAGACACGGTCGCTGGCTATTTTACGTATGGCGTGATGACGATCGCCCTCCTCACCTTCCTCTTCTGGTACTTCATTGGCACTCCCCTCTGGTCAGATCACCTCCTCGCTGCCCCTTCCTCTATGCTCATCGGACATCCCATGATGCTCCACCCCTCCTCCTCTCTTCATCCTTCATCCTTTATCCCTCATCCCTCCCCTCTCCTGCTCAGTCTCAAACTGGCGATCGCTGTCCTTGTGATTGCCTGCCCTTGCGCTCTAGGGTTGGCAACTCCGACCGCTATTCTGGTCGGATCGGGAATTGGAGCCGAACGAGGCTTGTTGATTCGGGGGGGAGATGTGCTGGAAAAAGTTCATCAGTTACACACGATCGTGTTTGACAAAACAGGCACATTGACGGTGGGTTGTCCCACATTGACTGACTGTGTGGCGCTGTCGAATATTTCTCCCTCAACATTGCTACAAATAGCAGCAACAGTGGAAAGCGGAACACAGCATCCTTTGGCAGAATCGATTCGGCGTGAGGCAACGCAACAGAGTCTATCTCTGCTTCCTGCACAGGAGTTTCACACGGAGTTAGGTTTAGGAGTATCTGCTCTCGTGGAAGAACAGCCTGTGATTTTGGGGTCTCAAGATTGGTTATACCAGCATGGAATTGAGATAGATGATACAGCGCAGCAACAGGTTCACACGTTGATCACTGTCGGCAAAACGGTAGTTTACATCGGTGTAGCTGGAAAACTAGCTGGACTGATTGCCGTTCAAGATACACTGCGCCCCGATGCGCGAGCGACGATCGATCGACTCCGACAAATGGGACTGCGTGTGATAATGTTGACAGGCGCTCAGCCGACCGCCGCCGAAGCGATCGCGCATTCCCTCGGTTTTGCTAAAAACGACATTGTAGCCAATGTGCGCCCCACCCAAAAAGCACAGATTATCCAGTCTCTGCAAAGTTCTTCCACAGAATCTCACTCCTCATCCCCCTATCCCCTCACCGCTCCATCCCCCCATCTCAAATCGAATGCCAAATCGAATATTATTGCTATGGTTGGAGATGGCATCAACGATGCTCCTGCCCTAGCTCAAGCCGATATTGGGATTGCGCTGCACTCTGGTACGGATGTCGCGATCGAAACAGCCGGAATTATTTTGATGCGCGATCGACTCAGCGATGTTGTTGAAGCGATTCGGCTCAGTCGAGCAACATTCAACAAAATTCGTCAAAACTTGTTTTGGGCACTTTTTTACAATCTGTTGGGCATCCCGATCGCAGCTGGCATACTCCTTCCTACATTTGGCATCATTTTCAGTCCTGCTACGGCAGGGGCGTTGATGGCATTCAGTTCTGTCAGCGTGGTGACGAATTCTTTATTCCTGCGACGTGCTTTTTCTGAGCAGAGAATCGGGAATAGGGTAGGGTAAACTACCCCGCGCATAGAATGCGGGGGCTTTCAGTAGCCCTGATATGGTCTGCGATGTCGCAAGCCAGTACCGAGCCTCCAGGCAGGTTTACAAAAGCTGCCCCAACGACTGAAATCATATTTGAACCATGTTTCTGGGTTGCTGATTAGTGCGCTCTCTAATGCCTGTCAAGTCTTCGATGGCAATGATGGCATGGCTGCTCAAAGCAGACAGAACAATCAATTTGCTGATGTTGTGGTTCAACCAGGTTTGATAGCGTCGCTCTCTGCCCGACAGCCGTTTCAAAATCTGTCTCGCTCGTCTGCGAGTAGACCTTGTGCCTTTCGATGCCTTCCGTTGGAGCGATGCTCTCACCCTGGAAAATCTGTCCCTAGTTTCTGTTATTTGCTTGCCATCCCATTTGTCTCCTTGCGAAGTTACAGCAATGTCTCTGCGCCCAAAATCAACCCCAATCACCTTGTCAGATTTGATGGGTTCTGGAGCCTCATCGGTCAGTTGAATATGGATATAGAACAACCCATCTTTGTGCTTGCACAGTTGAGCCGAAGTGGGTTTTCGCCCTTTGAGCTTGCCAATCTGATAATTAGCCAAAACAACTGGGATATGCTCCCGACAGCCCAACAACGTCAGGCTGATAGTTCTATCCTTTTCCCGGAAATCAAAGATTCGAGCATCGTAATCCGCAGACGTTGGGCAAAACTCTTTAACCGTTTCACCTTTCACCTTTGCTGCCTTACGATTGGCTCCAACTCTGGCACAAACCCTGACCGCTTGATTGGCACTCAACCCAAACTTAGCTCGAATATCCTGATAGACCAGACTTTGAATCGTGGTCTTGCTGGTTATCCCCGACTTTACCTGCTCATTGGCATAGTTGCAGCTATCCGCAAATGCCTTCAGCAAATCATCCATTTTGGTGGCTTGCTCAGGATTGGGTTGAAGTTTGCAAACAATAGTCAGAGTTTGTTCCATCCCGTAATCATATCACTTGTGAGGTATGGATGAACCATAAAGACTCTGCTCGTCTCCGGGGTATCGAACCCCATCGACTCGCGCGGGAGGGTTCCGCTTCCTCGCCGCACATAAATGATGGGGGCTTCCGCGTCCACTCCCCAGCCCTCCCGTTTTCGGTGAGAAAAGCTGAGAAATGGGTTTAGAACCCTACCCCTGTTAAGGTGAGCATTTGTACTAAAAAACTATCCTGGTCTTCAACGTAAGAATAAGGGTTTGAGAGTCTACCTGAATATTTCCTCCGAAAACGAGAATAAGACTGTTCCAGTTTCAAATGTTCAATTTTGCTCGCCGATCGCTGGAAAGCTTAGGGAGTCTGGATAGATCATTTGTTCACCTTAACAGGGGTAGTTTAGAACCCTTACGGTTTTATACTAAATTTACAGCTTTGTTAAATTCTTATGACCGACCCCATTCCCTCGATTCAGTTTTTTGAAGGTGTCCCAGAAGAACTCAATAATGTGAGTTTGCGGCAAAATCGGCAGACAGGGGTGCGATCGGTTTTGATGACGTTTGAGTCACTGAAGTCGATCGAGCGGTTCAGAAGTTATACCAAGCGTTTTGCAAATGCTCTGCTTCTGACGGATCAAGAAGGGAGTATCAGCATTGAGCCATCTTCTGTACAGTTTGTTTTCGGCGGTTCGGAGGGAGACGATTTGCAGCGTGTGGAATGTCGATTTGAAGTCGATCGGGAAGACCACTGGGAGCGATTCATGCGATTTATGCGCCGCTATGCAGAGGCAAATGGGATGGCGTATGGCGAGTCAGGTAGCGACAGGAGTTAGGAATGATGAAAGTAGCTGTGACAGGGGCAACAGGATTTGTTGGGAGTCGGCTAGTAGAGCGGCTTCAAGAAGAGGGGCACTCTGTTTTGGTGCTAACTCGCGATCCAAATCGAGCGAAGCGGGTGTTCCCGTCGGTCGCTTTTCCCAAGGTAGAGATTATTGCCTATTCACCGTTAGAATCCGGAGATTGGCAAGCGGCCCTTGCAGGATGGGATGGGGTTGTAAATTTGGCAGGGGCACCGATCGCTGAAAGTCGCTGGACACCTGAGCGCAAGCAGGAAATTCTGGATAGTCGTAAGGTCGGAACACAGAAAATTGTGGAGGCAATTGCTAAAACCGATCCGAAGCCTTCCGTGTTAGTGAATTCATCCGCGATCGGCTACTACGGCACCAGCGAAACCATGACATTTGATGAATCCAGCCCATCTGGAGAGGATTTTCTGGCACAGGTTTGTCAGGCTTGGGAGGCGGAAGCGGAGAAGGTCAAAGAGGTAGGAACTCGATTGGTGATCCTGCGAACTGGCATTGTTTTGGGAATGGGAGGCGCGATCGCGAAAATGCTGCCACCCTTTCGTCTATATGCTGGAGGTCCAATTGGGGGGGGTCGCCAGTGGTTCTCCTGGATTCATCGCGACGACTTCGTTAACCTAATTCTCAAAGCATTGACTCAGCCAAACTTAGAAGGTGTTTTTAATGCAACGGCTCCTAATCCAGTTCGGATGACAGAATTCTGTCAGGCAATGGGTCAGGTGATGAAGCGTCCTTCGTGGTTACCAGTCCCCAATTTTGCGTTAGAGATGCTGTTAGGAGATGCTGCCAAAGTTGTCTTGGAGGGTCAACAAGTTCTGCCCAAACGAACCCAAGCTTCGGGATTTGAGTATCAATACTCTACTGTCAAACCAGCTTTAGAGCAAATCTTAAGTGAGGCGTAACGACGAACACGGGCTGTCAAACGCCTAAATATAGCAATTTCAACTAGGAGCCTGCAAAAGCTTATCTCAGGTTGTTTCTCTGGAGTTGCGGAGGCGAATTAACTGACGGCGCATTTGCGGAGAAGCGTCTACTTCAGAAAGCTCTTGAGTCTCAACGTGAGTATCAACGGGTTCTAGAAAGTCATCTGCACCATAGGAAAAAGCATCTAGTAGCATTTCCAGAAGCCGTTCACGATCGTGTAACACGTGCTTTTCCTCAATTAGCCTAAACTTAAGGCGAATCTCGCAATCATAAACAGCAAACTCAGGACTAATCGGTTCACGCTCTAAAGAATTGGATTTCATTTGAAGTAACAGCACCTGCTGTGCCGCAGTAAGAGATTCAGTCAGAGACAGGTCAAACACACGATCGAGCAAGCGCCTTATGGTGGCTTCTAGTGGTAGCTCCTGGTGAGATGATTTAGGTTGGCCAGGTGTGTTTGGAATAGAGACGCTTATAAAGAAAATTTGTGTCGTTTAGATACTTGTAACCTAGCATTCCCAAAAAATGAAGCAGATCCGCTAACTAGCTGAACATAATCCGAAAGGATTTAAGATTACCCAGTACTTTATAAATAGCACTATTCCATCACTTTCTAAGGTAGTCTTTCATAAATTCTCTGTGAGGAGTTGGGGGTTTCTTCACGAGGACTTTAAATCAGTTTTTAGCGATGTTTTTAAGCAATGAATGACCGCGTTTTATTCAATACAATTGCTCCGAAGAGGCGGTGGTCAGTTGTTAAACCAACTCGCTAGATCACCTTATAAATGAGTAACTGTCACCTCTTAATGGATACAAGTAGTTATCAGTACACGCTGCTCCAGTGAGAAAGTTAACCAACAAATCAAACATATGGTTGGTTTTGTAGGATACGACTAATCCTACTTTCCCAATTTTTAAATCTAGATTTACATCTAATCAAACGGCTTAATAATAGATTTATACTTCGCCAAAGAGTTTTTACTTTTTTGTTCAGTATGATTGAAGTAAATAAGTTAACAATCTCTTACTGAGAAAATATTTTTAGTATGATTACTCAGTCTATGGGTAATTGAAATTCCCGTAATTCAGGAGTAATAAATCTTGCTCTAAGTTGTCGAACAAGATCTTATACGGATGCTTGAAAAAATAAGCGGTTCGTAGTACTAACTTCAGTCAGTATTTGCCTGCTAAAGCAGACACTACAAGCCACTATCTCTACTGATTTCACAGCCAACTGGAAAAGGCTTGAGAAAACGCTATCAACGATAAAAGATAGATTCGATCGTCTTGTTGTGCCATTTCTCGATCGCTGAGTGTGTTGTAGCCCCAATCGGCTAAGAACAGTTTGACAGTGTCCAAATCAGGTTGAGTTTTGATCGATTGCAAGGTTTTTAAGCGATCTTCAATAAACCAAACTTCTACAGGATTTTCCGTATCTTTACTGAACTGGTAAATCAAATCGCGCAGAGTTTGGGCTTTGGGTTGCCGCACTTCTTTGCCAAAAATTTGTGATTCTGGCATCTCAACCTGCTGCCGTTGGAGCAATTGACGGACAAATCGCCCTTCCTTGGTAGAGATGATGAATGGACATACTGAACTAGTAAGGGTGGTTCGTAAGCGATCGAGTACTCCTGGATAGAAGCGATGCTGCGCTAGCCAATGCGTTAGATCGGCGGCAATCCATTCGTCCCGAATCTGATCCACTTTAGCAGCGAGGTCAGTAGAGGTGAGCGTCGTTTCTTGAGCGTGTTGCAATGCGATCGTTCCCCAGTTTGCCAAGATTTCTGATTCAGGAACACCCAACAGAATCGATCGCAGCAATAGGGGCATTTCCCACCCTGATTCCACCACCGGACGCAAGCGATAAAACTGTTCAGCTAATCCATCTGGAGGAGTTTCGTCCACGGGTGCCCAGATATGGCAGTAGGCTTTCCAAGCGGTCTGAAAATATTCAATCAGCCCGTCACATATCACTCCATCAAAATCAAGTGCCAAAAGAGTTGGTTGTGGGTCTGGCATAGTTTGAGTTATTAATCACGGGTTACTGGTCATTGGTTATTAGTATCACAAGGTTAAGCACTAAAGATTAAGGACAATACATAATGCGATATGCAACTTCACGGCTGTAAGCGTTGATTTCATGTAGGGTAAGCATCTTGCCTGCCCTGAGTGAGACGGGCAGGACGCCCATCCCACAAGTGATGTAAAAAAGTAGCGCATGGCGTTACATCAATCAGGTCAATAAGTCAGGCAATTTCGCATTGCTGAAGCTTTGTCATGAAGGCAGAAATGATTTGTTCATCAATGCTACATCCCCCCCGACTGGAGCCAATTCCACCAAATTGCAACGCTCTCCACCACGGAATAACCCAAAACCATAGGGCGGGGAAGTGTCCGTCAGGAGCTTCGTTGCTGAAGGTTAGCTGATTGTAATACTTATAAAATTCGCCTTTGGGTTGCCACCATTTCACCTGCTTGCTAAATGCCAATGCCCGTTCATAACTGGCGCGGTGTTGAGTCAGGCGGTTTGCTCTGGGAAGGGGGGCAGCCGAGTAGAGGCGCGATTGAATTGTCAAGCTAAATTGTTCGTTGCTGTGTTCGCCCCAGAGTCGATCGATTCGGTGTAAGTCTTCACATGGGAAGTTGGTAATTGCCGTCGCATCTAGCCATCCTTCTTGTTCGCGATCGCTGATTTTCAACATTAACGCCAGTGTTGCTTCATCGGCTCCCTTCCATTGACGAGCTTGTAATCGGTCAACGAGAGTTGAGTAATAGTCAGGGAGCGTCGTGATTGCCCTCGGCGGTATGGGTGGTTGAGTTGAAATGGACTGAAGTTGGGTAGGTTCGAGTCGATCGGTGGGTGGTTCAGAATCTTGAGGCTGACTAGGAGGCAATTGGGTAGATAATTGGGTAGGGGGTGACTCAAAGAAATCCTCATCAAAGAAATTCTCTAACACCGTTTCTTCCGCATAGTCTTGTGACTTTGCTGGATGGTCAGCAGACTGAGTTGGCGATCGATCATTTGAAGCGGTTTGAGATGGTATCGAGGATTGATCGATGAGTTTTGAGGAGAAAACTTGTCGCTCAATTTGAAGCAAATCATCACTGTCAAGTCCAAGTTGCCGTTGCAATTGCTTTAGCCGAGTTGCAGTTGTTTCACTGAAAGGCATCTGTTCGTCGATCGCCTGAGAAAATTCTTCCTCATACCACTTGCGTTTTTCCTGTTGGGCTTCTTGAAAATCTTGAAGTTCTGCGGTGAGTTCTGTTTCAACCTGCGTCACATCTTCATCTCGCAGGTTCAACGATCGCTGTAAAGTTCTCAGCGCGGTTCGTAGACGGTCATCCGGCGGAAATTTTAGGCGAATCGCTTGTCCAAATTCACGCCTATAGCGATCGAGTTTTTCGGCATAATTTAAGCTACTCTCAGGCAAATTACTTCCAGGCACCCGATCGACTGGCGGTTCCGTTGGCTGAGCCGTTTGATCACGATCTACAACAGGCCGAGGTTGGCTCGTGAGAGTATCTTCTGGGGCAGGCGGCTGAGGGGATGGCTGGCGTTTTTCCATTGGCACTTGGTAAGCATACAGGACTTGCTTCTCGATCGCATTGGCTTCTTCGATCGGCAATTTAAGCAAGTCGCGCTGTCTGTCCAAAAGCAAACGCTCATCCGGCGTGATTCTGCCCTTGCCATTTGTGACGAAGTACTTAACGATTTCGAGATATTTTTGATGCGAGTCAGCCATAACTGGCTTTAGCCTCCAGATAGCCCTTTCTATTTTTATATAGGCTGAAGGCACCTAGATTCTATCTCGTGTGATCAATTTTGGATATTTTTCAACATAAGTTTGACATCGAACTCGCGTTTTTCACCCTTCTTATCCCCATTCTTCAGATTCCTGGGTTTCAGCATCAATTAAAGTCTGTTTCAGCGCGTTCCAGTCTACTTGATGGCTAGAAGAGTCTTGTAAAACGTTGCCGCGTTGCAGATGGAGAAGCCGGGTACAAAACTGTTCTGCGATCTCTAGCTGATGATTGACCATTACAACTGTAGTTTGGTGGTTTTGTGCCAGGTCGGTCAGAATGTTCACCAAGTGCGTTCCTTTACCTGCATCTAGAGCGGAGGTTGGCTCATCTAGCAGCAGAATCTTGGGCTGAATCATCAGGGCACGGGCGATCGCCACCCATTGTCGTTGACCCACAGAAAGCTGCACTTCCGATCGCTCCAACCACTCTTCAGGAATATGCAATTTCTCCATCAGGGCTTTGAGCCGTTGCTGAATCGTTGTTTGGGGAATTCCTCGCAGCACCAACGGATAGGCTAACGCTTGCTGCACCGTCATTCCCAGTAATTTTGATTCCTGCGGGACAAGTGTAATTTGCTGGCGCAATTGAATCACCGGAATCTGACGGATTTCTTGATTTTCAAAATAAATTTTGCCTTCGCTAACTTCAGTTAATCGATTTAGCACTCGCAACAAAGACGTTTTTCCCGCACCTGAAACCCCTACGATCGCCAGTCGATCGCCTTGATCCACATTAAACGAAACATCTTGCAATAGATAATGTGCCCCAATCCCAACCCTAAGACTAACCTGCTCCAACGATAACTGCGCCTCATCCTTCATTCTTCACTCTTCACTCTTCATTCTTCACTCTTCATTCTTCATCCTTCACCCTTCATCCTTCACTCTTCACTCTTCATCCTTCACCCTTCATCCTTCATCCTTCATTCTTCACTCTTCATTCTTCATTCTTCACTCTTCACTCTTCATTCTTCACCCTTCATCCTTGCCCTACTGCTACCCAGATTGTCCAACTGTCGATCGCCAACAGTAGCAGAGTAAAGATCAGCAAAATCACATACATCCAGGGTTGTGCCAGAGGTTTCACATCGGTGGTATCGATCCCGGTTTTTGCTTGGACTTGCCGCACTAATTCTGCGAATCCGGCAACTCGCATGGGTAACAGGTAAGCGTCGTTGGAATGGCTAAGGAAGTAGTAGACGATGCCCCCTTGTCCGGTCGATCGGGGTTTCAACGCTTGCACCTCTGACCACGGCAGCAACCACCCTTGGCGGAAAAATTTAGGCACCCAAACCGGATAAGTCACTTGAATGGCTTGTTCATCCACGATCACCCGTTCAGTGAGGGCAGCGTAGAGGGCAATTAAGCCGATCGTCAATCCTGCCCATAGCAGCGACGAGGAGACAGGCGCATCGGTGGCATCCGCCAAGAAGGGAAGCGGTGCAGTCAGCGCCACGTAAAGCAGGATTAGAGTGAGGCGGATGATGGGAGAAAGCCGGAATGTGCGACGTTGAGATTGCTCTTGGGCGTGAGGCTTCGGAGTTTGGGAAATTGCAGGAGAGGGAGTAGACACGATCGTTCTGCCGTTTGTTCAGTTTTGTTCTTACTCTAGAATAGACTGGGCGCTGCGATAACACCCTACACGAATCCTATTGCAACACCGAGAACCGCTATAACCCCAATTCTTTGCGAAACGCCTGATCATAGATCGCATATTCCCAGTTTTGGGCAGATTTAATTTGAGTTGGGGCCAGGTTTTTCGCGTGTCTAAAGTCAGCCCCACTGAGATCAGCCCTGCTAAGGTCAGCCCTATTGAGGTCAGCATCGCTGAGGTTGGCATTGTGGAGAAAGGCACTGTCGAGATCGGCGTCACAAAGATTGGCATGGCTGAGATCGGCATCACTCAGATCGGCATCACTCAGATTGGCAATACCGAGAATTGCATAGCTGAGGTCAGTTACGCCAAGGTTAGCTCTGTTGAGGTTGGCATCGATTAGGATGGCATGGCTAAGGTTGGCGCGGCTGAGATTAGCACGGCTGAGGTTAGCGCAAACAAGATCAGCCCCACAGAGGTCAGCACCGATTAAGATGGCTCCCTGCAACTGGATGTCTTGAAGATAGGCACCTGGCAGATTGATGCCGCCGAGTGAAACCCCATCTTCATTGAGATCTTGAAGGGCTTGAATCCGTGCATAGCTAGTTGGGACTTTTGCGGCGGCGGCACGATCGATTACTTGCCACGCTTCATAGTGCTTTTGTGTTTTCCGGTTGGGAGCTTCTTTAAAAAAGAGAATCACGGCGGCAACGATCGCGATCGACTCTGCATTCTTGAAAAGCACCTTAATTGCATCACGAAAGGAATGAATCGCATCGACTTCAAGCCATAGAGCCACGATCGCCAGCAGGATCACTGTCCCGGTTACAAACAGCCACGTGGGAATTTTCTGAATCCACGTTTCTAGCTTGCTAAACGTCTCTTTGCGCTTCATTGATGCATCTCAATCAGATCGATTACGGTGTATAGAACCCATTTGAGATCTCAGGAAACGGCTGAAAGTCGCTTCAGCATTAGCCTGACGAAGCAAAGATCGATTTGGGTCTTGGCATGGGATAAGGTGCGCTCAAAGTTCTTCACCAAACTTTTGCACCGCTCCATCCACGCATTCGACCGCTCAATCACCCAACGAGCAATAGCAGGAACAAATCCTGTCTTTCCTTGCTCCGCT
>JAAUSF010000103.1 GCA_012033255.1 Cyanobacteria bacterium RU_5_0 | reverse complement strand
ACCCTGTGAAAGGTAAGTCTTATCGCTCTGGCAAATCGTTTAAGTGTGGGCATTGCGGCAATCATTGTGATGCGGATGAGAATGGTTCAAAAGTGATTTCAATCGTGGGAGCGGCAGTAAATCCGCTCGGAGGTTCGGTGTGGTCTTGCAACCTTGCAGACCACATCAGGGCTACTGAAAGCCCCCGGCTTCTAGCCGTGGGGTAGTTTACGCTATAGCAGTTATGCCGAGAAGGTACTGCTATGGCAGTACTATAGCTAAGTGCTGAGTTCTGAGGACTGAGTGCTGAATTAGGCTGGATTGACCGTTTGCCTTTCAGCCTTGGGCAATGTCCTAACCACGCTGGCTACTGCTATATCAACGCACTGTCAAAATTAGAGTATTCGGGCAAATCAGAGATGTTATGGACGTTTTGTGGCGATCGCTAATCTCACCCCTGGAATGGCTTTCAGCCGATCCATAACGGTGATGACTCTGCCATGTGTCACAGTTTCATCGGCATTGATCACCACGAGGGGCTGTTGACCGGAGGAAGCCAGCGATCGGACTTGAGCAACAAGAGCATCCAGTTGAATCGGTTGACGGTTGAAAGAAAGGTTGCCTTGAGGGTCGATCGTCACCACAATTTGATCTTGCTGAGATTGAGTTTCTGACGTTGTGGCATTGGGGAGATTGACGGGCAACCCTTCAGAGCGGTTCAGGAACAGCGTAGACATGATAAAAAACGTCAGAATCGCAAAGATCACATCAATCATGGGCACAATGTTGATCTGAAATGGCGGCTCTGAATCATCAAGAAGACGCATAGGGAACTCCTCGCTCATAACGACGACGATAGATTAACTCTAACTGTCCACCATACTCCTGAATCAGCGCCGTCTGCCGTAAATAGAGTCCGCGAAAGGTGTTGGCAAATAGCAGCGTGGAAATGGCAACAACCAAGCCGGATGCTGTGGAAATGAGAGCTTCACTGATTCCGGCTGATACATTTGCGGATGCTGTGCCACCTAAATCTCCAATTTTCAGCGACGCGAAGGAGTTGATTAGCCCAAGGACGGTTCCCAAAAGCCCTAACAGCGGCGAAACACTGATTACCGTTTCAAATACGGTATTAAATCGCTTCAGGAGCGGAAGTTCAGCTTGAGCCGAACTTTCCAGTGCCAGCCGGAATTCATCAGGGGTGGGTTGCTCCAGTTCAAGTGCGGCCAAAAAGATACGGGCGATCGGCAAATTGACATTTTGCTCTAGCTTCTGGATGGCTGCCTTGGGGCTGCGTCGATAGAGCGCCAGCACATCCCGCACGACTTTATCTTGTTTCCGGGCAACTTGCAGCCAAAACAGAACTCGCTCCAATATCAGCGCCATTGCCAGGATCGAAAGCCCCAGCAAGGGAAACATGACCACCCCACCAAGGGCAAATAAATTCGCGATCGACATGAATTTCAGTGTAATGGGTAATGGGTAATTGAGAATTGGGAATTGGGAATGGGTGATTGGGAATGGGTGATTGGGAATAGGTGATTGGGAATCAAGCCTGAAAGTTTACTATTGATGCAAAAATCACCTATCACCTATCACTTATCACCTAGTTACCTATTACCTATTACCCATTACCTACTACCTATTACTATTCCTCCTATTACTATTCCTCAAACCTATGCAAAATATAGCAGTAGCCAGCGTGGTTAGGACAATGCCAAAGGCTGAAAGGCAAACGGTCAATCCATCCTGACTCAGCACTCAGTCCTCAGAACTTAGCACTTAGCTATAAAAAGCACATTCGCTTCACTGATGAGTTAGCTTCCTTTGGGGAAATGCTCAATTTGAGCATATCCGCTAAAGACGAGCTTTTTGCCATGTGTCTCTAGGCGATTGATTCGCATCATCACACCGTCAAGGTCAAAGCGATCGAGGTCAACCATCTCATCAAGGACTTTGGCAAATGCCATCGACACAATCTCTGAAATTCCTCGCATGGATTCAGGAACCGTTTCTGCTTCAAACTGCGGATTCTTGAAGGCAATCCGACGGCGTTTCTCGACGGCTATCTCTGCCAACAGACGAATCGGAACATTACGCTGATTCGGTAAATCGACCTGAGCCGAAATCTTTACCTGGTTGGCTGGCAATAGCTCCAGTTGCACATTTTGGAACGAGACTGGTTCACCGCCCGATAAATTGGTCAAAGCCTCCATTTCCACGTTTTGGAGTCGTTTTTGGACGAGGTCGGCTGTAAACGCACGATTAATGGCATCCTCGGATAGGATGACCTGAGCTACAGCTTGGGTCGGTTGCTTGAGGCGGAGTTGCCCTCCGAGAACGGAACTGAAGTCGATCGCAACCGCGTCCGTCTCAAATGACATCTCTTCGACCTCAAACTGTCGCCGGATTACCACACCTCGACCATTCATTTTGAAACTGTCAATGCTGCCTTGTAGCAATTTGCTAGAAGGGTGACAGCGTATCATGACCTCAACCAACTCGCTTTTGGTAAACAAGTGGCGAATAGATTGGGTAGCAACCGTATTGAGCATTCGTTCGCCCAGATCGCTCCCAGAAGAGGGTTTTGAACCTGTAAAACTGCTAAACATATCGTCACTCGTTTACACTGTTCTAGGTCTCTTTGTAACTTTGTAACAAAATATAAAGATATCGACAATACACATAACTTTTAATTAATCCTAGTTAAGAAAGTTAAATGCTTAGAAAGCAGTATTTTATTTAACTGAAAGTTATGCTGTGGCTCTGAATGAGAGGTGTCTTGATGCAATTTGACCAAGAACTGCTGTTCAAAGCAGGACTGAAGGCTCTAATCTAGATAGGAAGTAACGCCAGATGAGCGTCTACTTTGCTGAATGTTTCAGCTCCCTGCTGTTTTGTCAACCGGATTGGATTGCGTGTGCCGAAAGCTGGCATTATTTATAACGATGTTAAGCCTGTTGCTTGCCGTATTGCTGAAGAATTGGAGAATAAGCTAGCGGCATACGGTTGGGAAGTTCACCTAGCCACGGGTATTGGTGGGATTTTGGGCTACTCCAAGCCCGATCGCCCCATGTGCCATACCCCTGTTACTCAACTGGCTCCTCCTGGCTTCGATCAGGATATGGCGTTTGCGATCGTCCTTGGCGGTGATGGGACGGTACTTTCCGCATCTCGTCAAGTGGCTCCCTTGGGTATTCCGTTGCTTACCGTCAATACGGGGCATATGGGATTTTTGACGGAAGCCTACTTGAACCAGTTGCCTCAAGCGATCGACTCTCTCATGGCAGGCAAATACGAACTGGAAGAGCGGGCAATGCTCTCGGTCCAGGTGTGGCGATCGGATGCGTTGGTGTGGGAAGCTCTCTGTCTCAATGAAATGGTGCTGCATCGGGAACCTCTGACTAGTATGTGCCACTTTGAGATTGAGATTGGCAAACATGCCCCCGTTGATATCGCTGCCGATGGTGTAATCATCTCCACGCCCACGGGATCAACCGCTTACTCCCTTTCTGCCGGAGGACCCGTGATTGCCCCTGGTGTTCCTGTCCTCCAGCTAGTTCCCATTTGTCCGCATTCCCTCGCCTCCCGTGCCCTTGTGTTTGCTGACAGCGAACCCGTCACCATCTATTCCGCCAATCCTAATCCACTGGTGATGGTCGTTGATGGGAATGCAGGTTGCTCCGTTCTGCCCGACGATCGAGTGCAAATGGTGCGATCGCCCTACTCTGCTTGTTTCATCCGCCTCCGCCCCAATGAATTTTTCCATGTTTTGAGAGAAAAACTGGGATGGGGATTGCCACACGTCGCGAAACCAACTTCAGTGGAGCTTCCCTGATGTGATGGGCATCCACTGCAATCCGATTGCAACTAAGGGTAGACGATCGCATTCGCTCCATCTAGACCTCCGGGGTACTGCGACCATAGCTGAAAGCTTGGTCGTATGGGGAAGCTTGAGCGCCCGTTAAGGAACCTCCCCAGGGTCGAGTTCCGAGCGCAGTGTAGCACCTCGGCGGGGAGAGTGACGCAACGGGCAAGTCTTTGATACGATTGACACATCTGCATGGATCTACTGGGGGTCACCCAGAAAGTTATGCCCAACACCTGAATTGACAGGGTTAAGGGAAATATCGCTACCGTTGGGTGGGGAGCCTGGGAACCGACTAAAAACTAAACATAGTGCTGTAAAAACCAGTAACGTGTTTGTATTTTGGGAATCCCTTTCTATACCGCAAGGTTAGGAAGGGAGGATGTCAATTATCTATCCCGTCATCCCGTTATCCCCTCATCCTCTGATCACCCCGTCACCCTTACTGCTAAAACTTAGAGTAGTAATAGTTAGCCACTAATAAACAGCTGCCATGAGTACGATCGACCATAGCCCTCGTGTTTTGGTAATTGAGACGGATGAAGGATTGGCACAGCATGTTAGTTCAGATTTGCGCGAGTCGGGATATGAGACGGCGATCGCCTATGATGCGCCCAGTGGGTTACGTCAGGCGAGGGAATTTCAGCCTGCTTTGATTGTGGTCGATCGAATGTTGGCAGGAGAATCGGGGCTGTCGTTGTGTAATCATCTACGGGCGAATGGGGCACGAATGCCCGTCTTGCTGTTAATGGCACGAGATACGGTGGAAGATCGGGTGGCGTGTTTGCAAGCTGGAGCCGATGATTATTTCCTGAAACCCTACCGAACAGATGATTTTCTCAAGCTGGTGCGTCTTTATCTTCAGTCCGATGCACCGAGTCATGAGCAGTTACGGTTTGGGGATCTAATCCTCGATCTGGCGACACGACGAGCAATGCGGCAGGATCGGGCGATCGACTTGACCATGAAAGAATTTGAACTTTTGAAATACTTGATGGAGCATCCTCGTGAAGTCTTGACTCGTGAACAAATCCTGGAAAATGTCTGGGGTTATGATTTCATGGGCGAATCAAATGTGATTGAAGTCTATATCCGCTATTTGCGCCTCAAGATTGAGGATGAGGGCGAGAAACGGCTAATTCAAACCGTTCGCGGAGTTGGCTATGTTTTGCGAGAAGCTTAGAATTAAGCCTGTTATAAGACACAAAATAAAGTGTGCTTGCGTCTGAAAACTGTGTTAAAACCTCTCGTTAGGACGCTATGTGGAGGGCTGACAAAGTTATGAATCATTCGTGGTCGCTTCGTGTAGTAGGAATGGGGCTATGTGCGTTACTGTTGGGCTGTGCCCCTTCGTCGGTGGTTTCCTCTCCAATGGAATCCAATATGCCTTCGGAAGTTGGGCAAGCGACTCCACCCTCTGATTCAGAGCAAGGACAGATGCTCTCCATCTCGGCAGAAGCGATCGTAGGCAATCAGGTGATTCAGTTAGAGGTTGCCCGGACTCCCCAAGAGCAGGCGATGGGATTAATGTTTAGATCAGTATTGCCAGATGACCGAGGAATGCTATTTCCATTTGAGCCACCTCGCTCCGTAAATTTCTGGATGAAAAATGTGCCTGTTGCGCTAGATATGGTGTTTTTGCGCGATGGAGAGGTGAAGGCGATCGCGGCGAGTGTTCCTCCTTGTGACACCAACCCATGCCCGACTTATGGTCCTCAGACGCCGATTGATCAGGTAATTGAATTACGCAGTGGACGGGCAGCGGAGCTTGGGTTGGAGGTCGGCGATCGCGTAGAAATTCGCTTTTTGGAGTAGTTTCAGCTCAGGATGGAACTAAGGTGCGCTCTAGTTCTGCTCGCTCCCATTGTCCCAAATTAGCGGCGGCTTCATAGGTGCTTTGAAAGAATGCCAGGAGTGCTGCCTCTGGATCATTTGCCTGTCGCACAGCTTCATAGGGCAAAATAAACTCTTGCATCTCTGAGCTATAAAAAGCTTCTCTAGGCTGGACAGGGTAATCTTGAAAGCCTTCTGGGGCAGGGTAAGCATAGGCATAGAAAATGGGTTCCACCACTGACCCACCACCGAGCCAAAAGCCGCAACTGCTGACCTCATGTGAATAGGCTTCTCGCGTCACCCAATCTGCCATATTGGGGATGCCGCCCGGATGTTCTGGCGCACGTCGTCCAGAGAAGCGAGTTACAGCTAGATCAAAGCTGCCCCAGAAGAAATGCACAGGGCTAGATTTGCCAATAAAGCGCGATCGAAATTGGGTCATCACGCGATCGACTTGCACCAGAATCCGCCAAAATCGCTGGACATACTCTGGATCATAGGTTGCATGTTTATAATCCTGGTCAAAGGGGATTGGCTCTGACACTTCCTGCGGCATCGTCCAAATTCGGACATTAATATTCATTTCGCGGAGTGTATCCATCACGGCGTGATAGAAATCTGCCACAGAACGAGGAGCGAGTGCGATCAGTTTGCTCGTGCCGTCGCTCGTTTCAATTCGCAATTGGTGATCCAGAAAATCGAAGCTAATCTGAAAGTTGCAGCTTTCATAGGGAATGGTGGCAGTTGTCAATCCACGAGGCGTCACGTAAAGAGTAGATTGCCACCAGTGATTGAGTCGGGGAGACAGGACAAGTCGGATTTTGCCAACGATCTGCGTCCACATATGGAGAGTTTCATAGGTATCTTGCCATGCGGCAAGGGGCAAACTGGGCAAGATCGCATCTGTTGATGAATGATGAACAGGATTAACCACGATAGAACCCTCAAACTACCTTCAGCATCGGTATATCAGTTATGTGGAGCGCGTGTCTATCCCGATCGGGCTGTGAACCTTTTGGTCACTGTCGTCAAAATTGGGCATCGTCGAGAAGCTTATCGCTAAATTGTCAGCTTGCTTAGAAGCCCTTCATCCCTACATCGGTTTCGACAGGCACTCAACCTTGCTCAGTTACTTTCGCATACTGAGCAGGCAGAATTGTTGAAAATTCTGTCAGGAATTGTTCTTTATAAAACTTATCGGGCGATTTATACTACGCGAGTGGCTAACAGTTGAAATGAATTAAGGCAGGAGAGAAGCTATTTCTGCAAATGAGTGTGGAGTGCAAAAGCACAATTGCAACGAACATCACGCAAGTCAAAGCAGTATAAAGTTTTACACAGTTTAGTGAATTTTGACCGGAATTTTTACCTATTAAGTAGAAAATTAAGCTAATCTTTCGGAAGGTGCAATCCAGTTTTCAGGTTTTAATCTATCCTGGATACTGAATCTGAGATGCCCCTCTGGTTTTAAGCCAGTTGTGGGGAGATGTCGGAGATGAGATAGGTGTGACTGAGCGGGTAGCAAAGATAGCAAGGTTGCTGATGCGCTACTAGAGTTCAAATTCACTGGAGCAAGCCTATCTTTGGGGTGTGAGGGCAATATTGCGAAGCAGGGTTACAGGGTTACTTAGTGATGTTCTTGTCAGAGGTTTAATCAACTGACGAGGAGATCTGAACAAAATCTGCCACAATCCGGTTTTCACCTGAGTTCAGTCAGGTGGTCTGTTTGGGTTACGGGTTTAGCCTGCAACCGCTATTTTGCAGCAACTTTACGGACAACGGTTGTATTGGGACAGATCGGGGAGTGGCTGCCACCTGCATCAGATCACAGATGAGATCAGTATCGTGTTTTAGAGTTATTTGAAGTCTTTTGAGCTTTTTTTACGGAGGTGAGAAGTGATATGACCCCAGCCACCTGTTCGCGGTTTATTCGGTTTTTACAAGAAGATTTGGCACTGTCGTCGTCGTCGATCGCGATGGCGCTGCGATATCGAGAGCAAGACCCCGGTCCGCTGCCAATGATCCTTTGGCAGTATGGGTTAGTGACATTGGATCAACTCGATCGTATCTTTGACTGGCTAGAAACTTCCCAATCCTCGTAGTCTCCCAAAAGGAGTCTTGTTCATGTTGAGTCTTCTGCACGGTGACGCTAAGTGTGCCGTCAATAATGTGCAAATCCAAAATGTGCGAATTCAACAAAAGCGAATTAATTTTCTAGACCGATTACAGCGCATTTTTACAAATACAAAGAGCGAGTTCAAACTGGACTCGCTCTTTTGGTTTAAACGAACTCAAGCAACGACAAGATTCTGAAATGAGGAGCGACGATCGCGCCTTCATTCCCATAGACTTCATTCCCATAAAATAGACAGCTTACTAATCGGATCAACTGCCCATTCTATGGAAATTTGAGAACCATTTAGGGTTCAGGTTGTCAGCATTTTAGCCGCCGCCGCGACGCCTGCTCCAGGAGTGAAATCATAGTTCAGATCTAGTAGCGCCGCTTCGAGGGCGCTAATGGCAGTGAGAATATCCCGATCGCTCACGAAGCCCAAATGCCCAACACGGAAAATTTTTCCTTTAAGGTGGTCTTGTCCACCCGCCATCGCAATGTCAAAGCGTTTTTTAACGATCGATCGAATTTGCTCTGCATCGACTCCAACCGGAGCGATCGCCGTAATCGCAGGGCTAGCGGCGTGATCCGGTGCAAACAAAGGCAGATTCAAGGCTTTCATTGCCGCACGAGTGGCACTTGTCTGCCGTTGATGTCGCGCAAAGATGTTTTCCAGGCCCTCTTTCTGCATCATTCGCAGGGCAACTTGGAGCGCAAAAAACATATTCACTGGCGGAGTGAATGGATGGCTATTTTTTGCGACTTCTTTGCGATATTTGCCTAAATCGAGATAGAAACGAGGCAGTTTGGCAGTTGCATAAGCGTCCCAGGCTTTAGCACCAACGGCGACGAAGCCCAACCCTGGGGGAAGCATATAGCCTTTTTGAGAACCGGAAGCGACGACATCCAAACCCCACTCATCGATCGGCACATTAATGGCACCGAGACTCGTGACCGCATCGACGATAATTAACGCTTGCCCATGCGCCTTAACATAGCGATTGATGGTTTCCAGATCATTGAGTACCCCAGTCGAGGTTTCGCTGTGGGTGACGATAACGGCTTTGATTTGCTTGTCAGTGTCAGCTTCCAGTTGGGCACGAAACTGTTCTGGGTCGAGGGGTTTACCCCACTCAGCCGTGATTCGATCGACCGTCAGCCCATAGACTTCGCAGATTTGCGCCCAACGATCGCCGAACTTCCCATTGCTACCCACCAGAACGCGATCGCCCGGACTGAGGAAGTTAATAATCCCCGCTTCCATTGCTCCTGTTCCGCTTGCTGCCAAGATCAGCAGATCATTCTGGGTTTGGTGTAGCCACTTTAGCCCCTGCGTCACTTCTGCCATAATTGGCGCAAAATCGCTACTGCGATGCCCGATCGGATGCTTTGCCAATGCCAGAAGCACTTGTTCCGGCACAGGTGTTGGACCAGGGATCATCAACATCAACTTATCATCCATCTGAGTCTGTCCTACCTTTGTCGATCGAATATAACGGGTGATGTTAAGCTGGCAAGCCGTGCGAGAGCAACAACCCCCACCTCAAAGAATTTACAGTCTTCCACGCTTAACATACAGATCAGGATGATACAACTTTTCTGAACGATGGCTGGTTTTTAGCTATTCATAATCTTTGGCGGAAAGCCACCGTATACGCACAAGCCTTTCTCGCTTCTTAAATCCCCCAATTCTGAGAGACTACGGTGTCTCAATCCCCTGCTCTTGAAGATAATCTTGAGTTTCCGCAGTAGGAACGTAGCGGTAGCCGAACGTGGAGGTGTCGGAGTCATCAATGATGTGGGGAGTGAGTAAGACGATCACTTCCTGCCGTTCGTTTTGGCGTTCTGTGCTTCTAAACAACGCGCCCAAGATGGGAATATCCCCAAGGATAGGAACTTTGGTAACGTTGGCACGATCGCGCTCCTGAATCACCCCAGATAAGATTAGCGTTTGCCCATCTCGAACACGAATTTGCCCTGAAGAAACCCGACGGATCGATAGCAGTGTTAGTACGATTGAACCGCTGTCTCCCAGGTCAATTTCTTGGACATCAGCAGGGGCGGAGATAGCAGGAGCAACGGACATTGACACGAACCCGTTATCATCAATGCGATCGACCTGAATTTGCAGAATCAGACCGGCAGGAGTTCGTTCAACGGTGACGGTTTCGGTTCGGTTATCCCCTGTGCCCTGAATTTCTCGTTCAAAGTTAGTGATTACGTCCTGCGTTAGCTGCACTTCTGCGATCTGTCCCTCCTGGACAACCAGGGTTGGGTCAGTCAGGATTTTGGCATTTCCACTGGTGACAGCAAATTGTAATTGTGCCAGGAAATTACGAATGAAATTAAAGTTACCTGGGAGATCTCCTCCACCCAGAGTAGCCGCATTACCGATGCTATCAGGAGCAATAGGTGAGTTGGCAGGCGAATCATTTTCACCTGTGCTACCGAAATTGATAATGCCAACGCCGCCATCCTGAATGATTCGCGTGTCATCGACTCCAAATGAGAAACTCGTGGAGGCCCGATCGATGCCGATCAGGTTGACATCAATGACCCGGACATTAATGGCTGCCTGACGCCGCCGAATATCCAGTTGAGCTAACTGAGCCGCCGCAATTTCGATCGCTCTAGGATTACCCACTAGCGTCACGGAGTTTGTCCGGATGTCAGCAACCACCTGTAAGCCTCTGAGGATTGGCTCAGAATCTTGGTAATCTACCCGTTGCACGTCGATTGTGACTTCTTCACGCTGTTCTGTTTGGCGAGTTTCTGCATCTTCCGCCACAATCCCTTCTTCAGTCGTAATTGGGGTTGCCGTCACCGTTGTGACGACACTCTCAGTGGTGACCGCCGTTTCAGCCCCCAAACCAACCAGGAAAGATACGGCTGATTCAACTGGCACTTGATTAAGTCGTAACGTGCGAGTGATCACCTGTCGCGCTGAGTTGGGAAGTTGCATCCCCACAAAGATCGTTCGTCCGACTCGGTTGACATCCAACCCTGCAATCCGAACGACATAATTAAAGACATTCTGGACGGGTTCATTTTCAATATCCAACGAAATTCGGACATCTGCTCCTGTTCCCTCTCCCTCCGTTCCACCCTCAACGAGTTCATCGCCTGTCCCGCCGACATAAGCTACGTTCAAGCCTGCGGCACGCGCGAGGAGTGATAGCACATCTCGGACAGGAGCATCTCGCAACACTAAGCGGGGGACAACTTCAGAAGTACCCAGATTCACCTCTGGCGGCGAGGTATCAATGCTGGAGACAGCAATATCCCCGATCGGCGGTGGAATGGGAGCAGGCAGCGTCGGCGGTGCAATCTGCTCCAGGGAAGGTTCTAACACAGGCACCCCGTCGATCGTAATTCCTGGATCAGGAATAAGCACTTCCGAATCGTTAGGTGCCTCAAAATCAGGCTGGGGTTCTTGCGCGACTGGCGGCGGCGGTGGGGTGTCAGGGGTTTCTGGTTGAACTGCTTGGGGTGTTCCAGTCGCGTTTGCCAAAAGAACAATCCCAGATGGACTTGAACTCACTTGTCCGGTTGGCGGATCAGCCTCACCCGTGATCACAATCCGAACGCTATTAGCATCTAATTGACTGACCGTGACAGACGTAATGCCAGGGGCAGGGTTATTTTGTACGAACCCGTTTCCTCCGGGCAGGTCTAACTGGGTGTTAATCAAATCAGCCACGAGGGCATTGCCTCGATTGACCGTGAATACTTGTGGACGATCGCCACTCCGCGTCTCCAGAATCACCTCAACCCCAGCATCAGTCGGGTTCACCTGTACATTCACAACCTCTGTTGCGGCGGCATGGGCAGGTTGTGCGGCGAAGACGGCGACGGCGATCGCACTCCCAAACATCCCACCAAATCTGAGATCCCGTTTCACTGCTCACTCCTCCTTAATACTTCCACACTCAATACTGGACTCAATAACTGGGATTACAGCGATTTTCAATGGCGTTGAACACACCAACCTTGTATGGGCGCGGTATGCCGTGCCCCTTCGCGTATCACATCCGACTGAAAACTGCTGTAAATTTGAACGTTGAACGATCGATTTTACAAATCAGACAAATCAGATCTTTGGAGAGGTCTTGTTAAATAAAAATGCACTTTCATAAGGTTCTAAACTCGACACCACAGAACTGGCACAATTCAACCGCTCACTCCTCTACTCTTCCACTTCCTAACGCTGTTCACGGGGATGGGCTAGGCGTAGGGGAAGCTCCTTCGAGGGCAGAAGGCGACGTAGATTGCACCGGGACGATAGCAGAAAGCTGGAAAGACGTAGTAATTCTGGTTTCAGGTTGTCCACCAGGAACGATTCTGCCCTGTGCATCTAAAACAATCTCTTGGGTTGAGGTATCCAACGTAGAGTTGAGATCACTCACCACCAAAAGCGGCTGTAATCGCTCAATACTGCGAATGATGGACACCGTTTGAGGGAAAGAACCCTCAACCTCAACGTCGTAAACCCGTTGCTCTAGCTTGTTATTAAGCGCACTACCATAAGAACTGTCGGTAATGACACCCGATCGTTCGTCATTGAGGTCAAACTGCGACAAGTTAGCCCGTAGATCGGGGTTTTGAACCCCCGCGTTCGCGGACTGAACGCGCTCATTAACATCTAGCAGCAGCGTATCAAGGCTCCTGTCTGTAGCAAACAGGCTCAATACGTCGGCATTCAGTTGTCTAGCTTCTTGTAGCCGTTCGCGAGCATCAGCAATCTGGCGTTGAGTATCTGCCTGATTCGCGATTTGTTGCTCTTTGTCCTGAATCTCTTGATTGAGTTGCTGGTTTTCAACCAGTTTACTCTGAACGAAGTTAAACCACAGCCAAATGGCTCCCCCTAACCCCAATAGAGCAATCAAAATGCCCGATACGGTGGGAGTAAGAGTTAAACCAAACAGCTTGGGATAACTCGGTTCTAGCTCATTACCATCCCCTGAAGGGATAAAGTCTCCACCAGCCGTCATGGTTGTATTCCTCTGTCACGCAGGGCTTGAATTCGAGTGGATAACCCGACTGATAGCGTTCGCTCTAAGTCTTGGAGCAAATCAGATGCCGGGAGATTTGTGAGGCTGCCTTCGATCGTGTACTGCACCACTTGGGGTAGCTCAACTTCAAGATTCGCGTTGGCATTTTCGTCAAACGTGATTTGCGTTGGATTATCCACCAGTTGGGACGTGACCAATTTGACCTCCTCCGATTCGAGGAAGGGCGATCGCTGCAACGTTAAGACAAAATCATTGACATCATTAAACGTTCGAGCGTACCCCGTAATCTGAATTCTGGATTGGGGCGGCTCTGGGGCAGGGGGCGGAGTTTGAGCCGCATCAGGGCTGGGACTGGCATTCGGACTCGGACTTGGGGCGGCTACCCGTTCAGGCTCTAACTGCTCAATGTTGCCAATTTGGACTCCCACTGGAACCCGTCCACGCACATCTTGCAAAACAGCCGACCAGGGTTTGATCCGGTCAAACACCGTTGCCAGTGCCCGGTTCTCGGCATCAATTTGCGTAATTTCAGCGTTAATCTGGTTGATGACATCAAGCTGAGCGTCGAGGGCAGTCAATTGGCTGTCTAACTCATCTCGTCGTTGGGCTAACTGCTGATTCTGATTTTGCAAAACAGCCATGCACCGCCGACTAGCGCGAGGGATGCGATCGCCACCGCGATGCCAAAATAGATCGGTCGAGGGCTTTCTCGCTGGATTCGTGCGGCTCTCCCTAAGCCTGCTTCCGAGGGGCGCTCAGTTCGGTCATTGAGAAAGTTAATGTCTAGGCTATACATATCACCATGCCTCCCGTAAGCCCAACCCTAGCACAACACCCAATCCGACTCGTTGGGCAGGTGGAATGTCTTGATCAACTTCTAAAGTGAGCGCAGAAATGGGATCAACCTGACTGGCAGGCAAACTCAATCGCTGCGAGAAAAATTCATCCAATTGCCCGATCGCCCCACCCGGTCCCGCTAAGAGCAGTTGCGCTACCTCCGTGTTTTCGCCCTGATTGTGATAAAAATCGATCGAGCGGCGCAGTTCATCGGCTAATTCCCCTAAAACTCGCAACATCGCGGCTGTACCAGGATTCGTGCCTCCCGGTTTGGGCGCAGCCGTACTCATGCTATCGAGCGGTGTGACCGGAACCGTCATCCCTTGAAGCAGTTCCGTATTTCGAGAAGGAGGAAGATTCATGGCGCGACTGAGTGCCGTTTGGACTTGGTAAGTGCCGATCGGCACAGTTCGGGAGAATTGGGGAATGCCATCAACGACGATCGAAATTTCCGTACTCTCGAATTCGATATCCACGATCGCGGCTGCCTCCTGCGGCGTGAACTGCCGCAATTGCTGTCGAATCGTGCGAATTAACGCAAAACTGCTAATTTCTAGCACATTGACCACCAAGCCTGCTTGCCGGAAGGTTTCCAGATAAGAATCGGTGACTTCTTTGCGCGTGGCGACTAACAACACTTGCACCTTTTCAATGCCGTCTTCATCGACAAAAAAGCCGAGCTTTTGATAATCCACATCGGCTTCCTCGCGGGGAAACGGCAAATATAGCCCTGCTTCCTGGTTCAAGACCATCTCGCGCAATTCGCGATCGTCCAATTCTGCGGGGACTGGAATAATTCGTGTGACCGTATCCCGACCGCTTGGAATCGCCGTCGCGGCATTCCTGACCTTCAGCTTACTCTCAGCCAAAACCGACTGGATGATCTCCGCCATCGCCGCAAAGTCTACAATCTGTCCTTCTTGAAATATCCCCTCTGGAACTTCTGCGGAAGCAAGATTAATCAACTGGAAGCCTTGCCCCTTTTTCTTGAGACGTGCCACATTCACCCGATCGGGAGTTAGCTCGATGCCAACTCCTTTTGTCTTTCTCGTAAATAACCCTTTCAAACTAGTCACAGCTTCCGTCCTTAACTCAGAAGTGAGGAGGGATTAAACAAGACTCCAAACGCAACTCGGAATCAGCACCCTGCGTAAGATTGCCATTACCCTATACGATACCCAATCTTAGTTAATTTGATCTAAATCATCCAAGCTAATAAATGTAATTGAGGTCTGCCGATATCCTCTCATCAGGATACAAACCTTAAAGAAGTAGTGGCACCTATTCTGATGTTTACCAGCGATATTACCCACAAATGAGAAAAGTGAGTACATCTTGAAAGAATTTTAGACGGAAATGACGGCAAAGTTTCACCTCAATCCATTATTTTTTACACAGATTGGAGAAAATCTTCATGCGGCTTAACCACTAGCCTTAGAGGAACGACGATCGCTCCTCCTCTAACTCTAGCGAGTTCAGCAAACTACAGCGTTATACATCCTGCTTTCAAATCAACGCGAAAATCGCTTGAAACGATCGCCGTTCACACTTGGCTCAAAGGCTCTCTTAGTAGTACAAACTGCGATAAAAACCATTGTTCTTGGGTTGAACTTTAATAATGCGCGATCGGTAATCAGCTATCAGCTATCGATCGGGTTTGTGAGGAAGTGCCTGAAGGGCAACTGAGGATGGAAAGGGTAATTGGTAATTGGTAATTGGTAACTTGGTAATGGGTAATCGGCAGTACTGTTAGTATGTCCATATGCTAGGCTAATCAGCATTTATTTTTGCATTGGCAATTTTTTGAAAACTATCGTCTTGCTCTGGATCGTTTGGCGCTGGTGTCTCAGATTCTAGCGTCACCCAATCCGTCTGGGCTACCTCGCCTTGCACTATGCTTCACCCATCAGGAAATCGATTTCTGTGCATCGTTCAGGTAAAGTAGGGGGAAGCGATCGTGAGGTATCAACGCCAGGCATGAAACAGATGAGAACTTGGAAGAGAGTCGGGATCTTTGCCCTGTTGGGACTGGTTTTAAGTTGGGCGATCGCCAGTTGCAGCCCTAGCACCTCCTCTGGCGCGGAACAGACGAGTTCGGGTGGGGCTGAGGTGGAGTTCTGGACGATGCAACTCCAGCCTGAATTCACTGACTATTTCAATCAATTGATTGACACCTTCCAGACTGAAAATCCGGGGGTGACGGTGCGCTGGGTCGATGTGCCGTGGGCCGATATGCAAAGCAAAATTCTCACCGCTGTATCGGCTGGAACCGCTCCAGATGTTGTCAATCTCAATCCCGACTTTGCGGCACAACTGGCGGGACGGAATGCGTGGTTGGAGTTGGATAGCGCCGTGCCATTAGCCGATCGCGAACGCTATTTGCCCAACATTTGGCAAGCCAATGCGATCGATGGTAAAACCTTTGGGATTCCCTGGTATCTCGATACGCACGTCACTATCTATAACAAAAATCTGCTGCAACAAGCGGGAATCAGCCAACCTCCGACGACTTATAAAGAGTTGGCACAAGTGGCGAAGCAGATCAAAGAGAGAACGGGAAAATATGCTTACTTTGCCACCTTCGTCCCTGAAGACTCTGCCGATGTGTTGCAATCATTTGTGCAAATGGGAGCTTCTCTGCTCGACCAAGACGGCAATGCGGCATTCAACACGCCTCAAGGCAAAGCCGTCTTTCAATATTGGACAGATTTATACAAACAAGGCTTGCTGCCTCAAGAATCGCTGACCCAAGGACATCGACGGGCGATCGAACTCTATCAAGCTGGAGAAACGGCGATTTTGTCTACGGGTCCACAGTTTTTGAAAACGATCGAAACCAATGCGCCTGCGATCGCGGAAGCCTCTGCCGTTGCGCCTCAAATCAGTGGCGATACCAATAAAAAGAGCGTTGCTGTAATGAATTTGGTGATTCCCCGCAGCACCGATCAGCAAAATGCTGCCCTCAAGTTTGCCCTTTTTGTCACTGATAACACGAACCAACTCAGCTTCGCCAAAGCTGCCAATGTTCTCCCTTCCACCAGCGAGGCATTACAAGATAGCTACTTCACCGCGATCGCCCCCGATGCCCCAACGATCGAACAAGCCCGCGCAATTAGCGCCAAACAAATGCAGGATGCCGAAGTCTTGTTACCACTCAACAAAGACATCAAAGAACTACAAAAAATCATCTACGATAACTTGCAAGCCGCCATGCTCGACGAGAAGACGATCGATCAAGCCATTGCTGATGCCGAAGCCGAATGGGACGAACGGTAAAGTTGACACAATTACGTGTGGATGAGTGGATGAGTGGATGGGTGAGTGTGTGGCTTATGCAAGGGGAAACGGCTGTAAGGTTCATAATTACAATAGCGTTTGAAGATGGCGACGATGTTCCACGCTATCTGGAACAACTATTGAAGCGAGCGATCAGAGAACTGGAGTCAAACTCATGAATTATCATTACAGCCTCTTAATTCAATGGTCGGACGAAGACAATCTTTACCTAGTAGAGTGCCAACTTTGAATTGAGGGGTAGATGGGTGGATGCGTGGATGTACTGTATTCCCCTCCGACTCATCTACCCATCCACTCCCGTGGCTGCCTGTCACTCGCTTCAACACCCAACCCTTTTGCTCCACAATCCGGCATAACTTTTTGCCAGAGACGGATTTCATACAGTAATCTCAACCACTTGAACAGCCGCTTCAGGCGTTTCCGAACTGTTAGCTACCTCCAGCCAACCCTCGATCGCATCTTTGAGATTCGCCAGCAGTTCCTCCATCGAGTCTCCCTCCGTGATACATCCCGGCAAGGCTGGAACTTCTGCCCAATAGCCGCCTTCCTCAGCCGAGTGGACAATAGCCTTAATTTTCATACTCCAAAACTGGCTCAATAATAAATAGTTCAATCTTAACTGAAGCGATCGCCCCTTCCTCCTCACAAAAGCCGGTAGATTACTCGATAATCACCGATTCGATAACGGTATGTTGACATAGCACTCATTAAGACGAAATTTGATAAATCGCAGGTCGATACGTGGGCAAAGGGATGGGCTTACCTGCGGCTTTAGCGGCTTCAAGCCATGCGACTTTAGCCATCTCGACTTCACGAACGGCGGCTTCTGGTGTTTCACCAAATGCAGAACAGAACTTTAAATCAGGAATGTCAGCAATATAGCCTTCATCTTCTTCACTATAGAAAACATTAATATGGTAGTCTTTCATCACTGTTCTCCAGGTTCATCAAGAGTAAGATTATATTGCTCAATCAGTGAAAGAAATTGACGCACCTGGTAGGGTTTTGCTTTGCCTTACTGACTTCGATCGTCTCTACCTGTTTGGGTGTTTCTCGAAGCTGAATATAGGCAATATTGTATCGAGGATCATAAGTCAGTTTCATAGGAATTAGAAGCTTTACTCAGCCCAATCCGCTATTTCTAGGGTAGCGATTCTACTAAAGTGACGAGAGTTGTGGGTTATCAGAACCAAATTGTTGGCAATTGCGATTCCAGCAATTAGAAGATCAATATCGTCAACAGGTGTCCCTTGGTTCCTCAAATCTGCGTAAATCTGAGCCGATATAGAAACCGATCGCTCGGACAGGGGCAGAATTGTGTTTTGGGCAGCAAATTAGGCATCGCATTGAGCCACGACACCAGGATTGCCCCGAAAGAACATTGACAAAATATCGGTATCAATCAAGGCTGGTTTCACGCGCTTGTCTCCCAGAAAAGGCTTGCTGACGACGTAAGGTAATTTCGTTTATGAACTCGTCGTAGACCTCACGATTCATGTCATTCCAACATCCTGCAAACCGCATCATTGGCACTGTATCAGATTCGGTTTCAGCTTCGACTCGAAAGCGATGAATCCAATCGTACACTTCTGCGAGTTTCTCTTCTGGAATACGCTGAATTTCTGCAAGTACTTTCGTTCTTAATTCTGATGCATTCATCGATCGCCCTCCTATTTCTAAAATTTACGCTTTCATACCAACTGAGAGACTTAAATTCATTCGATCGCCCCACTCCTATTCCCCCATCAACGCCCAAAACCGATCGCCCTCTCTCACTGCATCAAAATCTCGATCGGTTTTTGCCATTTCTCAATCGTTGGAACTGAACTGCCACTTCACACGCTTAAGCTTGATTGAGCAACAATTGAATTTCTGAAGATTCTCCTAACGCTTCATTAACAACCACTAAGCTTGTCTGCGAAGCACCACCCAATTGCTGGTTAGCGTTCAGTAATTCAATTCCGTAGATCGTTCCATCGGGTGCAATATCCACGTTCAATTCTGGACTCACTTCAATGGTTTCGACCTGTTCTGTTTTTTCTCGTAAGCAGATGTAAGCAATGTTGTATCTGGGATCGTAGGTCAGCTTCATAGGAATTCAGGTCAGAAAAATTTCACAATAACAGTAAGTTCTTGAGTGGCATCTTCCTCTTCCTGGTTGACCAAATAGGCTAAAAAATCAGCCGCTACATGGAGTCGATCGATCGACAATTGATCCAAATACTGGTTAATTTGCTGGCGAAGTTCGACGGTATTCATCCTATTAATTATTCTCTGTAAACATCTCTTCGATGTCCAACTTTGACGACAAGAATGACTAATCGATCTGGCTCTATTCGATAGATAATGCGATAGTTTCCAATCCGCAGGCGGAGGCGACCACCACCATTTTTAAGTGCTTTCACTCCAGGTATATAGGGATCGGCTTTAAGTTGCTCTAGTTTAGCGGCAACTCGTTGCTGCATTTGTTTGGGTAGACTTGCTAGTTCTTTCTGGGCTGTTGGCAGAAACTCAATCTGGTAATTTGCCATACCAATGTTACAGCCCTAATTCCTGTTTAATTTGCTCCCAAGAAACCCGTTCCTGGTTTTCAGAGTTTGATTCTGCGGCTAGAGCATCCTGCAAATCTAAGTAATCTTCTAAGGTTTCAGCATCAACGATCGCCAAAGAACCTCGCCCAATCCGGTCTAATAATTCAGCAACCGATAGCTGAAACTGTTGGGCAATTTGTTGAATCCCTGCCCATCCTTCGTCACTCACGCCCAACTGATTTGGTGTATTCGTTGAATGGCTCATAGAAAATCCTGCGGTTGAGTCAGCTACTTTTAATCTACTCCTTCCTCCCCCATCAACACCCAAACCCGATCGCTCCTCTGCCTCTCAAAGCCCGATCGCCCCCCTATTCCCCCATCAAGGCTTTGAAGCGATCGTCCTTCCTCACCGCATCAAAATCTCGATCGGTTTTTGCTGATCTCCGGTACTCTGATTCCAGTCAGAGAGAGGAAAAATCGATGCCGAGGAAAATCCGTGACTTAAAGGCAGATCTGATTAGATTGGGATTTGCTGAGCGTAATGGTAAAGGCAGCCATCGCAATTGGAAACATCCGCGCTTAAGGTTCATAATTACAATAGCGTTTGAAGATGGCGACGATGTTCCACGCTATCTGGAACAACTATTGAAGCGAGCGATCAGAGAACTGGAGTCAAACTCATGAATTATCATTACAGCCTCTTAATT
>JAAUSF010000102.1 GCA_012033255.1 Cyanobacteria bacterium RU_5_0 | reverse complement strand
GGGGCAACAGGGGTTCAGTAATTGCCCATTCTTCATCGGTGAGGTCGCTAGAATATGTCATCAGAATAGATTAGAGGGATGTCAGTGCCTTGACCTACCATTATAAAGATCTCAAATGGGTTCTATATTTCAAAGGAAAAGGCTCGTCTATTTGGTGTGACATCAAGACCACGTGATCGCAGAAGTGTGGCAACCAATGCTGACATATCCTCATCCGTGTAGAGTGTCGCAAAAATTGTCACAATGCACCAAAAGCATCGCTACTCGTCACTACCTCGCACGACTGCATCGCAAGACCCTATGCTACTCAAAATCAGAGGAAATGCTGAAACACTCGATTCGCTTGTTACTACACTACCTCAAATTCTGGGATGTCCCGGTTCCTCAATGATTCATTGCATCATTCAGCAACGCCATATAAGGTTAAAATGCTTGTTTCTCTTAGAAGCTGGTGACAAGACTCGAACTTGCGACCGGCTGATTACAAATCAGCTGCTCTACCAACTGAGCTACACCAGCATGCTAAAAAAGTATAACAAATCTCCAGCGTTGTTTCCTTAGTTTCGCCCAGTTGTGGATAACCCTGCCACAATGACTGAAGGTGTATAGCAGGAGCCATTCCACTCTGCGTCTCCGCCAAGTTCCACAAGGTTTTTCAGCGCCGTATAGACATTTCCAGCCACCATCGTATCTTTGACGCGACCCACTACTTCACCTCGCTCAATGCGATAGCCCAAATCGATGTTGACAGAGAACTCGCCAGAGATGCCTGCACCGCCGCCTAACATTTGATCCACCATAATTCCCCGATCGAGGCTAGTAATTAGCTCAGAGAGCGATCGCCGCCCAGGTTGAACGATCAAATTAAACAATCCAGGAGTGGGGTAACTGCCTAAACCAGGACGGAATCCGTTGCCTGTGGTGCCGCTACCGAGTGCCCGTCCGATTGTCCGATCGGTATAGAAAAGCTGTAACACACCGTCTTTGATGAATGTAATCGGTTGGGTCGGGGTGCCTTCATCATCAAAGGGGCAGCTATACGGTCCCACGTCAGGCTGCTGCGACAGAGTGAAATGGGGAGAAATCACGGGTTCACCCAGGCGATCGCTCCAGGGAGAAGTCCGTTCAATGACCTGCTTGCCACTCATGGCTGCCTGCACCGTTCCCCAAAGCATATCCGCTGCTTTAGAGGTGAACAAGACAGGAACCTTGCCGATCGGCGGTGAAACATTATTCCGTGCCCACTCGACCCGTTGAATGATTTGTTCAGCCAGGGAGACTGGATCAAGGCTGCCCCGTTGAGTTTGCCCATCAGAAACGCTCAAGAAATCCTCTCCGCGAACCCACTCGGCAGATAGATAGCAACTGAGGGTAGTGTCTGTATAGCCACAGTCGAGTCCTTGAGAGTTGATCAGGCGAGTGAATTCAACATCACATTCCCACTCTGCCGTACAGAGAATTTCGGGGTAGGACTGGCGGATCAGAGCGATCGCCTCTTTGCCCCATTCCACAAGTTGTTCCACAGACATCGCTTCTCCCAAGTCAGGATAGTTTGTTTGGGTGGAAGGAGCCAGTTCGATCGTCTCCGGTTCATTCATCTGACTGAGGGCAATCGCTCGATCGACCAACATCTGAGGTTCCACAGCGCCATAAGCAACTGCCAAGCCTGGACGCCCACTCAGCCACAACCGTAGCGAAATACCCTCTGATTCAGAACTTTCCAATTGCTTCAAGCGGTTCGCCTCAAAAAACACAGGGCGGGACAAAGACTGCGACTGAAACACCTCGGCGGCTTCTGCTCCTGACTGCATCGCCAATTCCAGCAGTTGCTCTGCCAGCGTTTCTTGTTGCGAGTTGTCAGACCTCATAGCGTATGTGGGAGTCCGGAGTTATGGTATGGAGTCAATCGCCAGCAATCAGCCGTCAGTGGATGTCATATCAGAGGGCTGGTAAGGAAACATCTTGACATCCATGCAAACGGATGCGTGATGGAAGAGCCAACACACTTGACAGAGAACTAACGGCTGATTGCTGAACGCTACCTCTATCTTCAGGGATCAGGGTACATTAGGCTAGATTCAATTCTTGCATCAGCCAAAACCCAGCAAACGAGTCTGAATTTGGGTCAGATTGAACTGCAACAAAATGTAGCTGATTTGCCCTCTGCTTAGCGGCTTCAAAGCGATCGCCCTCCGCTTGCAATTGAGGTGTTGGCAAGTTTGCCAGAATCCAGGCATCGTTTGCCCCCGTTTCTAGAACCAGTCGAGCAGGCGATTCCCGGTTGAACTTGAGGAATGCTAACTCTAGACCCGATATCCAGGCGGCAAGCGGCAACGCACGAGACGAAAAAATAATCAGTCCTGGAATCGGAGTTTCTGGGGTGAGTTCTGCCATATCCAACGGAAAAGCCTCACCAAACGCCATCTCCCATTCCGGCATATCTGCAAAAGCAGCCACCTCCAGCGTTACGATCGCCCACTTCTCCCCAATTAGCGCATCTGGGAGCGGTTGAGGGTCAGCCGGAGGCAGATTCACCGAAGGATTCCCACCGGCTTGATAATTCGGCAGCGTTGGATAATAGTCTTGCATTCGTCGCTCAATCCACTGAACCAACCGTAACGTCCGCCGACTCGGATAAACCGGAACCCCGGCATCTTCACACGCCTTCGTGATCATGTTGTTCATCTGACGACGAAAGAAACGAATTTTGTCAGGTGGCTTAGACGCCTGAACGATCGCCCTCTCCAACGCCTGTCGCAGCCATACCGAGTTTACCTCCGTACTCAGACAAAACTCAGAGTAGGAGAACAGGGAGTCAGGCTGAGTCCGTACATTCAACGGACTCTCACAGATTAAAACCTCCCAGCGTTTTTTGTTTGCTTCATCCAGCACTGGGCGCGAATAGAAATCCAACTCCCAAATCGTAGTCATGATCCGTATCACTCTGAACCAATGCCTTGATCATACGTGGGAGTGGTGCTGATACCAATGGAGGGAGGGGAAGAGGGGAAGGGGGAAGAGGGAAGAGGGAAGGGGGAAGAGGGGAAGAGAGAGAGAGAGAGGGAACTATACGCCGAGAGAGATCATTTTTTGGACGGCTTCGACAATCTGTTGGGGTTGAACGATCGTCAAATTCTCCAGAGTGCCGTTGTAGGGAGTAGGGATATCTTGGGAGGCGAGACGAAGAACGGGGGCATCCAGTTCATCAAAGAGGCGATCGTTGATTGAGGCGGTAAGCTCTGCGCCAATCCCACCGGATTTCATGCACTCTTCCACCACAATGACGCGATGGGTTTTGCGGATGGATTCGCCGATCGTCTCAAAATCCAATGGTTTGAGGGAGATCAGATCAATTACTTCAGGATCATAGCCCTGCTGAACGAGCGTTTTCACTGCCGTTATACAGTGATGACGCATCCGAGAGTAAGTCAGGATCGTCACATCACCGCCTTTCCGCACCAATTCTGCCTTGTCGAGCGGCAGCAAATATTCTTCTTCGGGTAAGTCTTCCTTCAGGTTATAGAGCAAAACATGCTCAAAGAATAAGACAGGATTATCATCTCGAATCGCCGATTTCAGTAACCCTTTCGCGTTGTAGGGCGTAGAGCAAGCTACCAGTTTCAGCCCCGGAACGCCCTGAAAATATGCCTCTAATCGCTGAGAATGCTCTGCACCCAATTGTCGCCCTACGCCACCCGGCCCCCGAATCACCATCGGAATCTTATAATTTCCGCCAGAGGTATAGCGCAGCATTCCAGCATTATTAGCAATTTGGTTAAACGCTAACAGCAGAAAGCCCATGTTCATCCCTTCAATAATGGGACGAAGCCCAGTCATTGCGGCACCGACTGCCATTCCTGTAAAGCTGTTTTCCGCGATCGGCGTATCCAATACCCGCAGATCCCCATATTTCTTGTACAACTCTCTAGTGACTTTATAGGAACCGCCATAGTGTCCTACATCTTCACCAAGGACGAACACAGAAGGATCACGCGCCATTTCTTCATCGATCGCTGCACGCAAAGCATTGAATAAAAGGGTTTCTGCCATCGAAGGGTACTACGGGTGCAAATAATTTACTTTTTCAATCTAGGATCTTAACTGCTAATGGTCGTTACTGGTGCAAGATTGAACACCGTTGGTGGGGGAAGGGATGAGTAGAAGAGTGAGATGTTTGAAGGAATAGGAGAACAGAAAAACACCCCATCCCCCCATCCCCCCATCTACCCATCTACCCATCTACCCATCCCCTACTCACCCGATCGCTCCACCCACTCTGGAATATACCGCCATGCCTTGTTTAGTTCTGAGTCGTATAGTTTATAGTCTGGTTCTTTCTCAGCAACGAGTGCCCAGAAATCGGAGGAGTGATTGAGATGAACGGTGTGGCATAGCTCGTGAATGAAAACATAGCGCACGAGGTAGGGTGGCAAGAAGAGCAGTTTGTAATTGAGGCTAATATTTTTCTTGCCAGAGCAACTTGCCCAGATGGTTTTCTGACCCCGCACTGAAATTTTGTTGCAGGGCAGCCTGATCTCGTGGCTGATTTGCTGGAGCCAAGGAACCAGATGAGATTCGGCTTTCCGCATCAGCCAATGCTTGAGGAGGCGGTAGCAGATCTGGGGTTGATCGAGGGGCGCATGAACTGCCAAATGATAGGTGCCGATCGTCGTTGCCACAAGGTGCTGTCCGTCGTTTTGGTGATAGTTCACCAGCCAGTCTTCCGGAATCGATCGCAAACCAATTTGCTCTGGCAACGTTGGCTCAGTCGGAGGTGGCGCGACTCCCGATGTGATTAACTGCCGCTCAGCCGCAATCCGTTGGGTGGTCTTCGCAATCCAATCTTGCCGTTTTGCCAGGATTTCAGGGACTTTTCGTTTATCAAAGCCTCTAGGGATAACCACTTCGACCTCGCCCAAGTGGGATACCCTGATGCTGACGTGTTTTGCCCTAACGCTCTCACGAATTCGGTAGGGTTTGGGTTTATTCGAGGATTTCGCCTTTACCATCTACAGAACTTTATCGCTAACGCCTTGTGATCGCTCTATATCTCCATGAAAGCATTTAGCAGACCCTTCAAAGCTGAGTCTACCCTTCAATCTCACTTTGAAGAAACTCCAGCAAGATCTGGCGGTGGGGTTCAGCAAGAGGGCGAGTTTCTCGAAGTCGTTCCGAGTATAGATTTCTCTGCTGAATATTGGCGATCGTCGCCAGTCCCATGTCAAGTCCTTCATTTAGCTCTAATGCCTCTAGCCCAACCTTTAAAGGCGCATAAAAAACATGGCGAATAATTTGGAAATCACCCATACGTGACTGGAAATGATGGATGATGGGCGGCTCATAGCCAATTTCTTCGATCAACTCTCGGCGCACGGCAACATCCGGGAGTTCTCCGGGTTCCAGATGTCCGCCGAAAAATGCCCAGTGACCCGGATAGCGGATCGAAGGGATATCATCACGCAATTGCAGCAGAAATTGATGCTCTTGGTAGAGAATCGCGATCGCCGCCTGAGGACGATCCGTAGTCACGTTCAGCGTAGATACTTCACTCATAGAATCACTTACTTGACCTCTCGCTGTAGTTCTTGAATATAAACCTCCCCGTACTCCTGCCCCTCTATCGGAATACTCTGGAACAGCACTTTACCCTGAACCACCACTCGTTCGCCCGATCGGAGATTCGTGTCTGTTGTCAATACCCAAATCGTGCCTGTTTCATCCTGAAGTTGATACACTTGGGCACCAATAAGCGGGGCACGATCGCCGATCGTGCCCTTTAGCTGCACTGTTGAGTTAAACCAGTTCCGTGTCGGATGCTCCTGCACTTGCCGAACTGTTGTCACTCCACAGCCCACCATTCCCATCAACAGCGAAACCCCGCCGAATCGTGCAAATTGTGCCAACGGTCGCCAGAGCATAGCTATCCACAACAATCCGAGCTAAACCAGAGAAAATGACTAGAAGGGTGCCCAATCTGAGACACTAGGGAAGATAAGGATGTAAGGACGAAGTATTTTTCGATCTCCCTTGTCTCATCCACCCCTCTATCCCTCAAACCCAAGCTGACACCTTAACTAGAATTTGCCTTCATCCTTTGTCCTTCTATCCTTTATCTTTTCCCCCCGCTCCTTAATCTAACGTATCTCCGAACTGACTCATGGCTAGTTTACTGGATGGCAAAGCTCTCGCCGCCCAAATGCAAACCGAGTTAACTGAACAGGTACAAGCTCTACATGCTAAAGTTGGGCGTCCTCCGGGTTTGGCAGTGCTGATGGTAGGAGATCATCCAGCGAGTGCGGCATATGTGCGAGGCAAGGAGCGATCGTGCGCTAAGGTTGGAATTGCTTCGTTTGGTGGACATTTTCCGGCAGAAACCTCTCAGGCGGAGTTGGAGCAACTCATTCAGGCACTTAATCAAGACGATCGCGTGGATGGCATCCTGGTACAACTGCCTTTACCCGATCATCTGGATGCGGTGGCACTGCTCAATCAAATTGACCCTAACAAAGATGCTGATGGGCTGCATCCAATGAATTTAGGGCGATTGGTGCGGGGAGAACCTGGATTGCGGAGTTGTACCCCGGCGGGTGTGATGCGCTTGCTGGAAGAATATCAAATCGATGTAAAGGGCAAGCAAGCCGTCATGGTGGGTCGCAGTATTTTGGTTGGTAAACCATTGGCACTCATGCTGTTGGCGGCAGATGCAACCGTGACGATCGCCCATTCTCGTACCCTAGACTTAGGAGCAATAACTCGCACAGCCGATATTCTAGTTACGGCAATTGGTCGGATTGAGTTAATCACGCCGGAAATGGTCAAACCTGGGGCGATCGTGGTGGATGTGGGGATCAATCGCATTACCGATGGCGCAGGCAAAGCTCGACTGGTCGGAGATGTTCAGTTTGAAACGGTTCAACCGATCGCGTCGTGGATTACACCAGTACCGGGCGGAATTGGACCGATGACTGTTACCATGCTGTTGCACAATACAGTATGGAGTTACCGACAACGTTTGAATTTAACTCCGTAAAGGGGGTGGGGATATGACCAGTTCAGTCAATCGAGAGACGATCGCGACAGAGAGCCAACCGCTGTCCAAATTTGACTTAGCGAGTTATCTGGTAGAGCGACAGGCTCAGGTGGAGGCGGCACTCGATCGCTCGATCGCCGTTATCTACCCCGAAAAGATTTATGATGCCATGCGCTACTCTCTGATGGCAGGCGGTAAACGGCTTCGTCCGATTCTGTGTCTGGCAACCTGTGAACTGATGGGAGAAGCGATCGATCTGGCAATGCCCACAGGATGCGCGCTCGAAATGATTCACACCATGTCTCTCATTCATGATGACTTGCCTGCAATGGATAACGACGATTATCGTCGGGGCAAACTCACCAACCACAAAGTCTATGGTGACGATATTGCGATTCTGGCGGGGGATGGGTTGCTGGCATATGCCTTTGAGTTCATTGCCACTCAGACCCGAAATGTGCCTGCCGATCGTGTGGTGCAAGTTATTGCCCGAATTGGTCGAGCCGTTGGTGCTGCTGGACTTGTTGGAGGTCAGGTTGTTGATCTAGAGTCAGAAGGCAACCCTGACGTGACCCTGGACACGTTAAACTTCATTCATCGTCATAAAACAGGAGCATTGCTAGAAGTCTGCGTTCTCTCCGGGGCGATCCTGGCAGGAGCTTCCGATACCGATATTCAACGACTCTCCATCTATGCTCAGAACATCGGATTGGCATTTCAAATTATTGATGACGTGCTAGACATCACCGCCACCCAAGAACAGCTAGGCAAAACAGCAGGCAAAGACTTACAAGCCCAAAAAGCCACCTATCCTAGCTTTTGGGGAGTTGAAGAATCGAAGCGACAAGCCAGCCAACTCATTGTGGCGGCAAAAGCAGAACTAGACCCTTACGGTGATGCTGCTCACCCGTTGAGAGCTATTGCTGACTTCATCATTGCCCGAAAACACTAATTCCCATAACACTATGCAAGACTTCAGTGCCATCCTGAATAACCACATACTTATGGTTTCCGTGTTTGCTTGTCTGTTGGCGCAAGTGATCAAGTTGCTCGTAGAGCTGATATGGCGTGGTAAGGTGACATTTCGGACTCTTGTCACCACAGGCGGGATGCCCAGTGCCCATTCTGCGCTGGTTACAGCGTTGGCAGTTGGAATTGGACAAACGGCAGGTTGGGCAAGCGGCGAATTCGCGATCGCCTTCATCTTCGCCATCATCGTCATGTACGATGCGGCTGGAGTCCGTCAAGCCGCAGGCAAACAAGCCCGTATCTTAAACCAGATCGTCGATGAACTGTTTAGCGGAGATCACGCCAAATTTAACGAAGAACGCCTGAAAGAACTTCTAGGACATACGCCAGTCCAGGTAATTGTAGGGTCGGTGTTAGGAGCATTTGTTTCTTGGGTCGCTGCACCGGCTTATTAGGAAAGATAGGAAAGATAGGGTGTTTTTCTGTCTCCCTTCCCCCTCTCCCCTACCTACCGTGTACACACAAGTCGATCGGGTTTGAGATTGAACGGTGTCTAGCCCCCCAAATCCCCCAATTCTGGGGGACTTTGATCGGTTCGGTTCCGGGTTCGGTTCCTCCAGAATTGGGGGTTAGGGGGCGGTTCGGCAGGGGTTGGGTTAGATTCAACCACTTGTGTGTACACGGTAGCTCTCCCCTACCCCTCCGTTCCCGCCACGGCTGGAGTGAGCAGAATTGCCCGACGTGCATCGACGATTTGAACGGTGAAACCCCGATCGCTGAGCGTTTGTAAGACTGAAGTAGCGGCAGCAGCGTCGGCTGTGTGGGCGGCTAGCAGGAAGGGCTGTTGTTCGTAAGAGACTAAACCAACGGGTTGAGAAGTCACTTGGTGAACATCGGTTGCAACTTCTGGACGGTTGAAATAGCTCACCAGGACAGCATACCCAGAACCAAGCGATTGAGGATTGTAATCGTTGGTGGCGGCGGTCGATGGGTCAGAAGCGGGAGACGGAGTAGCGGCTGGAGCAGGGGTTGCATCAGGAGGAATTTGAGTAGGCGCAGGGAAGCTACTGGGAGCATCCTGAGCTACTGACTCCGGTGCTGGAGAACTTGTCCCACCAGATGCCGGAGTTTGGGTTGGTGCTGGGAAAAGACTGGTGTCATCAGAGGGGGGTGTCGTCGGAGCCGATGCCGTAGGGGTCGTTCCAGCCGGACGAGCCACGAAAGCTTGCAGTCCAGCCATATCATTGAGGTATTGTGCCCAGGCGCTAGCAATATCAACACTTGCAAAACCGCCCACTCGCATGACCTCATCATTTAAATAATCACAAGCTGTGAGTACCGCATTGGAGGGCAAGAGTTGCCGTAGTTGCTCCTCTGTTTCTGGCTTCTCATTCGGTACCAGCAACAAATACTCATTCGCGAGAGGAGGCTCACAAGCGGAGAGAGACTGAGCGATCGCCCCTCCAGCCGCCAATCCTGCTGTAGCCAGCAGCATCGAACCAACAAAAGCCGAATATCGCATCATTTGAGAGTGCGTAACCTGATGAGAGTGCGTAACCTGAGCTAGCCGCATAGCATCAATCCTCAAACCGGGGGAGTAGTGGCAGACTGCACCCTGGCGATCGAGTCAGTCATCAGTAATCTTTTGTCAACTGGCATCAACTGGTGTCGTCAGTCGTTAGTAAATCCACATTCTAGCGATGAATGCCATTTTCGATACAATTCGCCGCATTAGTTTTACGCGCTGTGCAACTTCTTTACATTTCTTGAGGGATAGGCGTCCCGTCCGTCCAGATCAGAATCAAGGCAGACAAGCTGCCTGCCCCACCAGAAATCAAAGCGTATAGACGTAAAGCTGCACCTCACATTAGCCTGACAGAGCCGATCGATGGATGAGGGGATGACCCAACTCCCCAACTCTCCATCAGGAAGCTGAGACCAATGACGCAAGAGGCTCCGGAATCGCATCCGAGGGGGCTTGAAATTGTCCTGTGCTTACATATTCAAGCCGCAGTTTCAGCCAGGTAATAAAACTTGGATTGGTGGAGATGAGCGCGATCGCAGGCTGAGGGCAGTTTGCTTTAATGGTTGCCATCTCTGGCGCTTCTAAAAAGGCAGGCTGTTGAACGAACCAAAAATCAATTTCTTTTTCGTGGTCTCGGTAATGCCGAGTTCGTTCCCGCAGTACTTCCTCCATTGGCTCTTCGGTTAAGAGGAATTGCTGGCTCGCTAGCGCATAGTAGTAGGTTTGCATCGTTTATAGGTCTCCCCGAATGGCTTGCTTCATTTCTCGCACGGCTCGTTCCATGCCGACGAGGACAGCCCGACTGACGATCGTATGTCCAATATTCAATTCTTCCATGCCAGGGAGACACGCAACGGGATAAACATTCCAATACGTCAGCCCATGTCCGGCGTTCACCCGTAGACCATTGGCGATCGCCTGCTCACATCCCGATGCCAGCACCGAAAGTTCTTTAGCGCGGTTCTGTTCATCCTTTGCTTCAGCATATTGCCCCGTGTGGAGTTCAATAAACTTGGCTTGTATCGCTGTTGCCGCTTGAATTTGCCGTTCATCTGCATCAATGAACAAGCTTACCGGAATCCCGGTAGATTGAAGCGCCCCCACAATGTGTTTCATCTGCTCAAGCTGACCTGCTACATCAAGTCCGCCTTCAGTGGTGACTTCTTCTCGCCGTTCTGGAACCAACGTGACATAATCAGGGCGGATCTCAAGCGCGATCGCCGCCATTTCATCAGTTGCTGCCATTTCCAAATTAAGATGAGTTCGCACCGTTTGCCGCAGTAGCCGCACATCCCGATCTTGGATATGTCGTCGATCCTCTCGCAGATGAACTGTAATTCCATCGGCTCCTGCCAATTCGGCTAAAACCACTGCCGCGATCGGGTCAGGTTCAACCGTGCGTCGTGCCTGCCGAATTGTAGCTACGTGATCAATATTAACACCCAATGTAGGCAATCTCGCTCTCCTTGACCTGAAGCATGTTGCTTTAGATTTTACCTGATCCCTGTATCCCTAGACCCCTCACCCCATCCTTGCTTTCCCCACCTCATTATTAAATACACCCACTCTTTACTAGGCAATGTCAAGATAACAGTGGGTGGTTTTTGGGGATGATCCTGATCAAGACCCATGATCAAGACCCATGACCGATCGCCATCCAATCCTGATCGGAGGTGCCAATTGTATTGCTTTGCGTCAAGACATCGACTCTCTGGGGTATTGTTTGCTATGGATAGAGTAAATTCAAGAGTTGATACAGGAAGCCCACTGTCTCTCGTTTATGTTGAAAGCGTTTAGTTGAGGTTAGAGTGACTCACAATTGTAGGCACAGAAACCACCGAATTCACCTGATGCAACGCGATACTCAAGTGGCATTTCCTTTCAAGTGGATCGAGGCTGGGGTGATACCCGGTGGTCAGCAGGTTGATTGGATAGTTCCATTCCCGGATTGAGCTTCGTGGCATGAGAACTCCGTTTAATCCAAATAAATTTCCGAATCGGGATAGTTTGTCTAGATTCTGTCCAAGGCTGCCTGTGTCCTCTTTCTGGTGGTCTTTCCTGCCGATCGCCACTGCCACACTTGCCGTGATTAGTTTGCTCAAGCTTGGAGTTTGTCAAGCGTTAGAAGTTTTGACTTATCAGGGGCTATTTCTATTGCAGGAACCAATTCATTTGCAGAGTTGGCTATGGATTGTGCTGCTATTCGTTGGGATCGGTTCAGGCGGAATGCTGCAACGCCTGCGATTTAGGGATCAATTAAGCGTTTTACTGCTGCTGTGTTTAGGATGGGGATTGCTCAGCCTCACCCTTGTACCGTATGGAGTCAAGATTCCTGTTGTCACCCCAATTTTGCTATTCGGACTCAGTGGGGGCATGGTGGCTCTGGCGGAAGTCGTGCGAACGTATTTGCTGCTACGCCAAAGTGAAGAACGGTATGCATTGGCAGTACGAGGTTCTAGTGAAGGCTTATGGGATTGGAACCTCCGAACCGATCGCGTCTATTTTTCGCCCCGTTGGAAGGAAATGTTGGGCTACCTGGAGCATCAACTCAGCGATTCGCCGCAGGAATGGTTGAGCCGCGTCCATCCGGCTGATCTAGAGCTACTGAAAGTTGCGATCGCTGATCACCTGCGAGGCAACACTAGCCACTTTGAAAACGAGCATCGGCTGTTGCACCAAAACGGCACTCATCGCTGGATGCTCAGTCGAGGGTTGGCAGTTCGCAATCGCGAAGGTAAGGCTGAGCGCATGGTTGGCTCCCAAACGGATATTACAAGCCGCAAGCAAACTGAGGAAGAATTGTGGCGAAGTGCCTTCTTTGATAAGCTCACCAACTTGCCGAACCGGCCAGGGTTCATCAATTATCTGCGACAAGCGATTACGCGCATCCAACATCCCCCGATGACCGTATTTGCCGTACTGTGGCTAGATCTCGATCGCTTCAAAGTCGTCAACAATAGCTTAGGGAGTGCGATTGGCGATCGGCTTTTGATCGCGGTTTCTCAACGCCTTCGAGCCTTTCTGTCTTCTGATGATGTAACGGCTCGGATGGGCGGTGACGAATTTGCCGTGTTGCTTGACCAGGTTCAGGATGCTAACGACGCGATCCGGATGGCGGAACGAGTGCAGCAAGTCCTCGCGCTCCCGTTTAACATGGATGGGCGGGAAGTATTCCTCACGGTTAGCATTGGTATAGCGCTCAGTTCCACTCATTACACTGATCCAGAACATCTGCTGCGCGATGCTGATACAGCAATGCATCGGGCAAAAGCGCATGGAAGAGCGAGATGTCAGGTGTTTGATAAAGCCATGCGAACTCGAATGGTGGTCAAACTGCTGCTAGAAAATGATTTGCGACGAGCGATCGCCCAAGAAGCCTACGACAAAACCCACGAATTGCAGCTTTATTATCAGCCGATCGTTCGCTTAGTTACGAGACAGGTGGTTGGGTTCGAGGCATTAGTCCGCTGGCAGCATCCCGAACAAGGTATCCTCTCCCCCACCAAGTTCATTTCAATGGCAGAAGAAACCGGGCTGATCATCCCCTTAAGCTGGTGGGTTTTACGAGCCGCCTGTCGGCAGATGCGGCAGTGGTTGCAAGCTTTCCCCAATCAACCGTTTTTGACCATTAACGTCAATTTATCAACTCAGCAATTCTCTATGTCGGGGTTGACAGAATATATTTGCCAAATCTTAGAAGAAACAGAACTAGATGGCACAAATCTTAAGCTAGAGATGACTGAAAGCATGGTCATGGAAAACGCTGCCGCGATCGTGGCGGTGCTGCATCAACTGCGATCGTTTGGTATTCAATTGGCGATCGATGATTTTGGTACGGGCTATTCGTCGTTGAGCTATCTCGCCCGATTCCCAATCAATACACTGAAGATCGATCGCTCCTTCGTTCGCAATATTGGCATCAGCAGCGACAGTCTAGAAATTGTCCGCACGATTTTAGCACTTGCCCATAACTTGGGCATGGATGTGACGGCGGAAGGCGTAGAAACCCCAGAGCAAGCCAATCAACTTCTGGGGATGCACTGCGAATATGGACAAGGCTATTTCTTCGCCCAACCCCTTGATGCAGATGCTGCCACAAATTTTCTGGAACAGCAAAAATAGAGTGCTTTACCACAAAGGCACGAAGACACAAAGCTGAGATCATAAAGCGGTTCCACATTTATTTCCACCTGTAAATTTTTTGTTGATTATGGTTGATCTCATTTTGTTTTGGCATCGTCGAGATCTGCGGATCGCAGATAATGTTGGGTTAGCCTCTGCACGACAACGAAGCTCTAAGGTCGTTGGGGTATTTTGCCTCGATCCGGGAATTTTAGAACGAGATGATGTTGCGCCTGCCAGAGTCGCGTATTTAATCGGTAGCTTGCGAGAACTGCAAGAGAACTACACAAAGGCGGGCAGTCAACTCCTCATCCTGCGGGGTTCCCCTGTCCAAAAAATTCCTGATTTGGCAACGGCACTGAAAGCCACCGCCGTCTTTTTGAATCAAGACGTGGAGCCGTATGCTCAGGAACGCGATCGTCTGGTCACAGATGCTCTGCAAACGATCGGGGTTCACGTTCACACTTTCTGGGATCAGCTTCTCCATGCCCCGAAAGAAATTATGACGGGCAACAGCGATCCTTATACTGTCTATACCCCTTTCTGGCGGAACTGGAGAGCGAAAAAGAAAGATGAACCCGCGCCTACGCTTCAAGATATAGAAGGTTTGACAGATGCGGAGCAGGCAACCAGCGAGACAGCAGGGACGATCGCCCTTCCTACCGCCAGAGACCTCGGCTTTGTTTGGGAAAACGAGCTATTGCTTCCACCTGGATCACAAGCCGCCTGCGATCGCTTGATGGAATTTTGCGATCGGGCGATTGCCGAATATGATGAGCAGCGCAACTTTCCGGCGGTGTCGGGTACGTCTCATCTCAGTGCGGCATTCAAGTTTGGGACGATCGGCATTCGCACCGTTTGGGCAGCAGTTCAAGAAATATACAACAACAGTCGCAGCGATGAGACGCGCAAGAATATTCAAACTTGGCAACAAGAGATAGCGTGGCGAGAGTTTTACCAACACGCCATGTATTTCTTCCCAGAATTGGCAAAAGGTGCCTATCGAGAACCCTTTAAGGATTTTCCTTGGGAGGATCACGAAGAACACTTTCAAGCTTGGTGTGAGGGCAAAACAGGCTACCCGATCGTCGATGCCGCCATGCGCCAGATGAACGAAATTGGCTGGATGCATAACCGTTGCCGAATGATTGTTGCCAGTTTCCTGACTAAAGATCTGATGATTAACTGGCAGTGGGGTGAGAAATATTTCATGCAAAAACTCATGGATGGTGATCTGTCGGCGAATAATGGCGGGTGGCAATGGAGTGCGTCGAGCGGCATGGACCCGAAGCCCCTACGAATTTTTAATCCGGCGAGTCAAGCGCAGAAGTTTGATCCAGATGGGGAATATATTCGAGCCTGGTTGCCAGAACTGCGAAGTTTGGATACCGAACAATTAGTGACGGGCAAAATCCCTCAAGAAGAACGCGATCGATGTGACTATCCCGCGCCGATCGTCGATCACAAACAGCAGCAAAATCGCTTCAAGCAACTCTATCAACAGCAAAAAACAAAATGATCAACTAATAATGTTGCCATCTTACCGATGTATCTCTACCGTCACCATAAAATCAAACTTCTTGCATATTCCCTAGGGTTGATGTTTAATCGAGTGCAATTAGGTGACAAAGATGGCTATCTATCACTCTTCTCCCTCCGGGTATTGGCGACTTCAATCTCATTAAAGATTGATAAACCTCCATGATGGTGGGATACAGAAAGTAGGAAAAGTGGGAAATCAATGAGAAAGTGTGAGTGAAGGGGAACTCAATGCAATTATTGTGGGTATGAATTTACGTTTAGCCCCCATTTTTATTCAACCGATGATGGCTCATAAGGCGCTGGAGATCGTCAATCATATTTTGGAACCCAAACGCCTCAATTATGCTCAGGAAATGGTGTTTCTACAATCCTGGTCTGGAAAAATCTATCGGGAGATTGCTCTGGAATCAGGATATGACCTGGACTACATCAAAGAAGTTGGTTCTCAATTGTGGAGTTATTTATCAGATGCGCTGGGTGAACGAGTCACTAAGAAAAACGTCAGGTTGATTTTGACCAGTTTATATGGAGCCGGGACTGGAATCGGGGAAGAGCCTCTTGCCCTAGCCCCTCATGATTTGGAGGCGATCGAATTTCCCAGTGGAGCCGTATCCACCCATTCGCATTTATATATTGAGCGTCCTCCCATTGAAGAACGAGTCTATGCCGAAATCACGAGACCCGGTAGCCTCGTCCGGATCAAAGCTCCAAAGCAGATGGGCAAGACTTCTCTGGTCTATCGGCTGCTAATTCATGCCAAACGCCTGCGGTTTAACACAGTCATGTTGAACTTTCAAAAGGCAGACAGTTCCGTTTTCACCAGCCTCAACCGCTTTCTCCGATGGTTCTGTCTGGATGTGAGTCGGCAACTGAACCTGGAACCCAAATTGAACGAGTTTTGGGATGAAGAAATCGGTAGTAAAGTGAGTTGCACCACTTATTTTCAAGACTACTTACTCACGAATCTCAGCAATCCGGTTGTCTTAGCCTTAGATGAAGTCAACCGAGTCTTTGAGTATCCTGAACTGGCGCAAGACTTCCTCCCTTTGCTCCGGGCTTGGCACGAGGAAGCCGCCGAACAGGAGAAATGGCAAAAGCTTCGGCTTGTAGTTGTGCATTCTACGGAAGTCTATGTCCCGTTAAACATTAACCAATCTCCCTTCAACGTTGGACTGCCGATTCAACTACCAGAATTTAGCCAAGCGCAGATGCAAGAATTAGCGAAGCGTCATGGCTTGAAAGATAATAATATTCGAGAGGCTGTGCCAGCCCTGATGGTGCTGGTCGGTGGACATCCTTATTTAACGCGGTTAGCTCTCTACTGGTTGCAACAAGGCGAGATTACTTTAACTCAACTGTTGCAAGAAGCTCCGACTCAAGCCGGAATTTACAGCAATCATCTCCGGCGGCATTGGGAGGTGCTGCAAGCTCATCCAAATCTTTGGACAGCCCTGCGACAGGTTGTGACCGCCACGAGAGGGGTACGATTGGAATCAATTACAGCGTATCGGCTAGAGAGTATGGGGTTGGTTAAGCTGCGCGGGAATGAAGCGGTTCCGGCTTGTGAATTATATCGATTGTACTTCAGTTCCCAAGTCGCTGAAACGAGTGTCTAACCCCCTATTTTCATTATTCTTCAAACTGCACATTTTCTAGCACAATATTCGATCGCGGTTCAAACCCATCTCCATACTCGGCGGGATAGTGGGTGAGCACATAAAACCCCTGCCCATTTTCTTCACCGATATAGATAGCACCGACGATCGATTCTCTCCCCGTTGGTTGCTGATACATGAGCTTTTCGTTTGCCCACGGGTAGCTGACGATATCCGTGCGATCGAGCAGTTCCCACTGGTTGCGGATCAGTAAGCCACGATCGCCCAAAATCAATTCTTGGATTTGTTCAATACTCGCTGAACGGGTTGGAACAAAAAATTGAATATAGGCTTTCTCATTCTTCGTGCCCATCGGACTAAAGTAAAAACGGACTGACATTCCTTCGCTGGAGGAAATCACTTCCGGAATCAGATCTTGCGTAGGATAGTAAGTCGTAAAGGGGAAAGCGTCATTCTCAAACAGATCGAGTTCAATTTCGGTTGTTTCCCCCTCGACACTCAGCGAGATGATTTTAGTGTCTGGGCGATCGGAGCGATCGGAGTTTTCTGCCGTCGCCGCGTCGGAAAATTCGATGGGTGATGCAGGAGAAGTCGATCGCTCAGGTTGCGATGAAACACAGGCGACGATCGTCGCCAGCCCCATGCTAACCAACATAAACATGATGTTTCGGGCTACCATTCACTCTCTCCGAATCTCACCCAACCACAAAATTCACTAACTTTCCAGGCACAACAATCACCTTTTTAATCACTTTGTCAGCAATATAGCGTTGAGCTAATTCAGAGTTCCGCGCATACTGTTCCAACTCGGTTTGACTGGCTTGTGCCGGAACTTGAATTGTACCGCGTGTCTTACCCATGATTTGAATGACAAGCGGAATTTCATCCACAATTAACGCAGATCGATCGGCAATACACCAAGCTTATGATGCACCGAGTTAGTGTAACCCAAACTATGCCAAAGTTCTTCAGCAATGTGGGGCGCAAATGGAGCCAAGAGTTTCAACAAGGTTTCGATTCCCTCTGCATAGATGGGTGAATCCTTACACTTAGCGTCCGTTAATGCATTGCTCAATTTCATCAACTCAGAAACAGCCGTATTGAATTGATAGTCACCTTCTAAATCTTCAGTGATGTGTTGAATGGCATAGTGAATGGCATAGCGTAGGTCTTTTTCGTCCTTAGTCATTTGTCCTTGGTCATTTGTCCTTGGTTCTTTGGTGTCGATGGAATTTGAAGACGAATGACTTTCTGCAAATTCTGTGACCAATCGCCACACGCGATTCAAAAAGCGAAATTGCCCTTCTACATCAGCATCATCCCATTCCAAATCTTTTTCAGGAGGTGCTTTGAACAGAATAAACATCCGAGCCGTGTCAGCCCCATATTTAGACAAGACTTGCGCGGGTTCAATACCGTTATGTTTAGATTTCGACATCTTCTCAAACACAACGGTCAGCTTTTCTCCGGTTGCTGGATCTTTAGGGTCAGCCAGATCTGCAATTTGGCTCGGTGGAATGTACTTGCCCGTCGTCGGATTTTTGTAGGCGGCTGCCTGTACCATGCCTTGGGTCAAGAGGCGCTTGAAGGGTTCATTGAAGTTGAGCAAGCCTCGATCGCGCAACACTTTGGTAAAGAATCGCGAATACAACAAGTGCAAAATGGCGTGTTCAATGCCACCGACATATTGATCCACGGGCATCCAATCATTCGTTTTGACTGAATCGAATACCTGCTTGTCATTTTGGGCATCGGGATAGCGGAGGAAGTACCACGACGAGCAAATAAATGTATCCATCGTGTCCGTTTCTCGTCTTGCTGGAGTCCCGCAACTCGAACAAGGAACAGTGATCCAAGACTCCAACTGCGCCAACGGCGAGGCACCGCGCCCCGTGAAATCTACTTCTTCCGGCAAGCAGACGGGCAATTCAGATGTGGGGACAGGCACGATGCCACAACTCGGACAATGGACTACAGGAATCGGACAGCCCCAATATCGTTGTCGAGAGATCAACCAATCGCGCAACCGATAATTAATCGTGCCCTTACCCTTACCCTGTTTCTCCAACCATTGGATAGCCGCTTCAATGCTCTGTCCGGCTCCTTTCCCCGCAGGGATACCCTCTAACGCACCCGAATGAACCATCACGCCTTCATGCGGATAGGCTTCCGTCATGCTGTCGGCATCGATCGCCTGATCCACAGGTTGCACTACTACTTTGATCGGCAAGTCGAATTTTTTAGCAAATTCAAAATCGCGCTGGTCATGGGCTGGAACCGCCATAATCGCACCCGTACCATAGCCCATCAACACATAATCGGCAATCCAGATTGGGATCTTCTCATCGTTAACTGGATTGATGGCATAGCTGCCCGTCCAGACGCCAGTTTTCTCCCGATCTTCTGCCGTGCGATCGATCTCACTCTTCGTTGCCGCTTCTGCCCGGTATGCCTTAACGACCTTTGATTGTTTCTTCGTTGTCAACTTTTCCACCAACGGATGCTCCGGTGAAAGCACCATAAACGTGGCTCCCCACAGCGTATCCGGACGAGTCGTGAAGACGGGTAAGTCATCACCTGATTCCGTCTTGAAAACCACTTCGGCTCCAATGGATTTGCCAATCCAGTTTTCCTGCATCAACCGGACTCGTTCGGGCCAGCCAGCCAATTGATCTAAATCGTTGAGCAATTGATCTGCGTAGTCGGTGATTTTCAGGAACCACTGCTTCAACATCCGCCGCTCAACTTTTGCTCCCGATCGCCAAGACCGACCTTCACTATCCACTTGCTCATTTGCCAAGACGGTTTGGTCGATCGGGTCCCAATTCACCGCCGCTTCTTTTTGATAAGCCAAACCCGCCTTAAAGAATTCCAAGAACAGCCATTGCGTCCAACGGTAATACTCTGGCGAACAAGTCGTAACTTCTCGATTCCAGTCATAAGACAAACCCAATCGCTGCAATTGCGATCGCATCTGAGCCACATTTTGGTAAGTCCATTTCGCTGGCGGAACCCCTCGATCGATCGCCGCATTTTCCGCAGGCAACCCGAACGCATCCCAACCCATTGGGTGCAGTACACGATATCCCTGCATCCGTCGCACTCTGGCAATCACATCCGTAATACTATAGTTGCGGACATGCCCCATATGCAGATTACCGGACGGATAGGGGAACATAGACAGGGCATAGAATTTAGGTTTATCCGTCGTTTCAGGGGTCAGATCAACGCCCTGCTCTGCCCATTGCTGCTGCCATTTTTCCTCAATTACTGATGGGTTGTAACGGGACTCCACGAGCGGAACTCCTCTCGATATTGGGTTATTTCTAGACCATTGTAGAGGATGGGGAGAGGGGGAGAGGGGAGAGAGGTAGATGAGGGAGAGGGAGAGGGGA
>JAAUSF010000101.1 GCA_012033255.1 Cyanobacteria bacterium RU_5_0 | reverse complement strand
ATCGGGATTGCTCCTGCACCAGGGCAACCACATTGGGATTGCCCCAACACCACATCGGGGATTGCCCCAATCACCACACCGGGATTGCTCCTGCACCACGCCACAAATCAACAAAAAATTTACAGGTGAACATTAATTGAAAAATGCCCTTGACGAGGGGTATATAATTAGCTCGTCTTTTGCAAAAATTAATTTAATTTAGGGTTGGTTTACCAAAGCCTTACATGATGTTGCACAATAGACACTCCTCGGTAGTCGCTCTGGCATTGCTCTTGACTCTTGCTGCCTTCCCCAAGCCTATGGCAGCGTCTTTCGTGACCGACTCTTCTATATTGGCGCAGTCGTCACTCCCACCTTCGTTCCCGTTGCCTGATTCAGTTGCTTCTGGGACGACGATCCGGATTGACGGCTCACCTAGCATGACTGCTGTCAACCAGGCTCTAAAGCAACGGTTTGAGGAGCAGTATGCAGGCACAGATGTCGAGATTGGCGACGGAGGAAGTCGTGTAGCATTGCAGGCGTTGTTAGATAGACGGATTGATTTGGTGGCGATCGGGCGTCCTCTCACGGATGAGGAAAAAGCCCAAGGTTTAGTCGAAGTTCCGATATCACGAAGCAAGATCGCCATCATTGTTGGTGAGAACAATTCTTTTACAGGGGATTTAAGATTTGATCAGTTTGCCCAGATTTTCCGGGGCGAAATTACCGATTGGTCACAGGTGGGCGGCGATCCGGGAGCTATCCGGTTAGTCGATCGCCCGGAAACTAGTGATACTCGTCAGGCATTTCCAAACTATCCTGTTTTCCAAGTTGCACCATTCCAGACTGGTGCAAATGTGGTTGAGGTCGATGATTCTACGGAAGCCGTGATCAGCGCCTTGGGCACTGATGGAATTAGTTATGCGGTAGCCGAGCAGGTGTTCAACCGTTCGGGGGTGCGAATTCTTTCTATGCACCAGACCTTGCCAGATGATCCCCGGTATCCCTTCTCGCAGCCAATGTTCTACGTTTATAGAGAGGAGCCGAATCTAGCGATCGCAGCATTCTTGGGATTTGCAACGGCACCTGTGGGTCAGCAGGCAGTCAGCACGGCGATCGCATCGGGTACGTTTGTTTCTCCGAGTCCAACGGCTGATGGTTTAACGGCTAGTTTGGATGCGGCTCCTGTTGTAACGGCTCCAAGTCCTGTGGTCACTGCTCCTGATGCAGACGTTGTCCCCGGCGAGTCTCCGAATGTTACGCTTGTCCCCGCTCCAGGCGCAGATGTGGAAGTCGCTCCAACGGATCGCGGGGGTGGGTTGTTCTGGTGGTTATTGCCGATCGCGGCTGCCGGAGGGGGCTTGTTCTGGTGGTTGAAAAATCGCCGGACAGACTCTCTTCCCACTGATAGAGGCGATCGCCCTACTCCTCCAGTGGAACCACCGCCCATTGCAGGAGCAACATTGGCTGAGCGGACTGGGACAGTGGTTGCTGCCGATCGGACTTCCATTGAAGCCGCCTTCTCAGAGCCAGTTGCTCCTGAGCCTGCTGCCAGCCCTAAGAACACCATCATACCTGCTATTGGAGCCGCTATGGCTAGAGGCGGAATTGTGGCTGGTGCAACCTTAGCTGGGTTAGCAGGCATCAAGCGTCCTCGTCAGAGCCGAATTATCCTAACTCCCCGTAGCCACAACCAGGCATATGCCTACTGGGAGACGTCTGAAGCAGAAATGGCCGCACTGCGGCATCAGGGGGGGACACACTATACCCTCCGGCTTCGTGATGTCACAGATGTCACAGATATTACAGATGTGAGTTTAGACCAGCAACCATCTCACCAGATTCAAGCGTATGAGTGTCTGGAAGCGGATCGCGATCGCCATGTGCCAATTGTGCAAAGCGATCGCGATTACCTCGCTGAGATTGGTTATTTCACAGATGCCCATAAGTGGCTGTTGTTAGCCCGGTCGAAGCCAGTTCGAGTTGCTGCGGCGATTACACCAACAGTCGATCGGACGGAGCCTACGCCACTTCCCCCCCAACCAATGCCCATTGAACGACCAGAGGCGACCCCCATGTCCACCGAACCAACCTTAGCCAACGACACTCCGATTCTCAATGAAATGGCTACGACTGCATTTGCTGCCGCCGAACTTGCTGGTTTCACGGATATGGAGGGTCTTTCTCAAGAATCTGTCGAAGCTGCCCGATTTGATGTAGGACAGTCAAATCTTGAAGTTGAAGATTTAGCGGGTGTAGACGAGCATCTAACACCCTTACCAGGCGGCTATGGCGAGAGCCAAATTGTTCTTTTGCCTCGCGATCCGTTCTGGGCATACACTTATTGGGATGTTCCTAATGAACGTAAACAGGCGTTGCGTCAACGGGGAGGAGTCCGGTTAGCCTTGCGGTTCTACGATGTCACTGACATTGATCTGGATCATCAGCGTCCCCATAGCTTGCAGCAGTACGAATGTGATGAGTTTGTCAGAGATTGGTATATTCCGGTACCTATTAGCGATCGCGATTATTTAGTTGAGATCGGCTATGTGGCAGATGATGGACGGTGGCTAGTATTGGCGCGATCGTTGCCTGTCCGCATTCCACCGATGTATCCCTCTGATTGGTATGAGGAGCAGTTCGTCACCATCTCTTGGGATGATAGTTTACAAGACAAAACCGTTCTAGAACTCGTTCCCCCCGCCGAACGAACAACTTACAGAACGCCAATTTACGACAAAGTTTTTGAATGGACTAAATCTGCCGATGCTCAACGGGTGACAGGCTTAATGTCTGGGTCTGTCCAGCATGTTCCAGATCAAGCTGTCAGTTCCCACATCTTCCCCTCTGGTATCGGTGCGATCGCTCTATTGACTGAATCGGGTATCGGGATGTCAGGCATTGGCATGTCCGGCGTTGGCTTAACCGAATCTGGAGTTGGCATGTCCGGGGTTGGGATGTCGGGTATCGGACTTGTTAGCGTCACAAGTCTGACCGAATCGGGCATCGGACGAACCGAATCGGGCATTGGCATGTCGGGCATTGGATTCGTCAGCGTATCGAGAGTTACGGAATCGGGCATTGGTATGTCCGGCGTCGGCTTAACCGAATCCGGGGTTGGGATGTCGGGTATCGGACTTGTTAGCGTCACAAGTCTGACCGAATCAGGCATCGGACGAACCGAATCAGGCATTGGCATGTCAGGCATTGGATTAGCCATGAGTGTGCCAACAATGTCAGGGATTGGATTGACTGAATCAGGCATTGGCATGTCGGGCATTGGTCTACTTGGATTGTCAAGAGTCACAGAATCGGGCATTGGATTAACCGAATCGGGCATCGGCATGATGATGTCAGGCATTGGTTTAGCCGTGGGTGTGCCAACGATGTCAGGCATTGGTTTGACAGCATCCGGGGTGGGAATGTCAGGCATTGGTTTAGCCATGAGTGTGCCAACGATGTCAGGCATTGGTTTGACTGAATCGGGCATCGGCATGATGATGTCGGGGGTTGGAATGTCGGGAATTGGTTTTGCGGCATCGATGCCTCCAATTCGTCCACGTCGGTTCTGGCTTGTAGCGAATGCTGAACTGATTGTGCATGGAGCAACCGAGCCAGATGCAACGGTTATGATTGGCGATCGCGTCGTCAAGCTTGATCCTGATGGTCGGTTCCGGTTCCAAGTAGCATTCCCGGACGGCATGATCGACTATCCCATCTTGGCGATCGCGGTTGATGGTGAACAAACCCGTGCAATTCACATGGAATTCAGCCGCGAAACACCAACAGAAAATACGAATACCAAGGAGGAAGCTTTGGATGAATGGCTAGCGTAAGGTGTAAGAGAGCCGTTTAGAGTAGGCGAAGTTGGGCCACTTCATCTTCGATAGGGAGTGGTTCGATCGCACTCAGTCTCTCTTGAGATTCGTCATGACAATCGATCGTCCCCAATTCCATGTTTGGATCAATCACTAGAAGACCTTGAGCCGCTTCTAGCATTTCAGTGGCAATATCCGACAAATGGGGTTGATTCACTAAGTAGGTTTTCAGCACTTCTATCGGCTCAATACTGTTGCCAGTTCCCAATTCTGGTAAACGAGGACGGGCAAGCTGGCTGACGAGTTCAGCATGAATTGTGTAGGTATGAGCAGGACTAAGGGCGCGATGAAGTGCGGGACTATCAATGTGATCAAGTTGCTCGGAACGGATCTGGTAAATCAGGCGGACAACCTCATCCTGGATGGTTTCAGCCTCGATCGCAGCGAGTAGCGCTGTTTGTGGATCATCGACATCGACGAGATTGACTTTGATGGTGTGAAAGGCGCGAACAGGCAAGGGGCAGAATTCTAAATTGGTATGACCTCGTTCGACCTCGACTAAAACAAACCCTTTCTGCTCATGCTCTTCGCTAAAATCGACTCGATCGATACTACCGGGATAAACCACGGGGGGATGCTCCGACAACACTTGATGGCGATGAACATGACCCAGCGCCACATAATCGAAGCAGGAACGAGTCAAGAGCGATATGGGCACGGTGAACCCTTTACCGACAGCCAGAAACCGCTCTGCCCCAAACCGAGCAGTATCGGTCATCAAATGAGCCAATAACACCGTCGGCAGGTTGGGGTCGAGCCGTCGAACTTCCCCCTCTAACGCCACTCGAAGCCGATCGATCAATAAGTGATTCACGTCTATTAGTGCCAGTCCTTCGGTTTCTGGACGAGTAAGCAACGTCGATCGGGTGAGCCACGGCAGGGTAATAATTTGAATCGCGCCACTCCGAGTTTGAATGCAGTGCGTTTCTAAGCGATCGCCGACTACAAATCCTGGTACTCCCAATGTCCGGTAAATGCACAGGCTTGCGCCTCCTAATCCTTGCGAGTGTTGATCATGATTACCGACCAGCAAAACGGTCGGAATTTGAGCATCCACAAGCCGCCGAAACTGAGCGGCAAATGCTTCTTGCACGATCGGTGGTGGTGTCGCATCTGGGAAAGCATCTCCGCCAAAGAGAACAAGATCAACAGGTTCAGCGATCGCGCGATCGATACACTGGCTCAACGTATGAACAAAATCCTCCAAGCGCGTATTCAACCCCGTTTCAGGATTGATCCGTCCGTGGGAAAAGCCACTCCCTAGATGAATGTCGGATAGATGGAGAAGTTTGATCATAGGGTTCGATCGGCTGAATTAAACAATGCGCCTTCAATCATTCTACAGACGATAGGATCGTTCATTACTAAGCTTCAAAATCAGGTTAGTTTCATTCGCAAACAAAAGCAATTCAGTCAATTTTCTCTAATCTGGTAGAGAAAATTAAAAAAGCGGTTAACAGGTTAGTTTTGAATTGTAAGAAGGGGGTGGAGGGGGCAGTGCCCCTCCTTGGGACGAAGTCCCCAAACCCCTTTGGGTTTTCTCACAATTGATTTGGGATTGCTATATTTACAATCGTCATAGTGTGTAAGGCATTAAATGAGAGTGGGAATTGTGGCAAAAGTGGGACGTTAAATGAGAGTGGGAATTGTGGCAAAAGTGGGACGTTTCTTGTTCCGGCATGATTCTTTCCTGACAAGATTTCAAATCAATTGAATAAACTAAAAACGATGCTTTCAGCAGCCTTGCTACGCCATTAGCTAATCTACAAGCCCTTAGAATACGGCTAGGATTGCAAATGAATAAACCGTGTTACTCCAAAAAAGACTTTTATGGCATTAGTCGCCGCCGTTTTATGAAGTACGGCTCAATTTTGCTAGGTTCAAGTCTTTTATTAGCTTGTTCCCAAAATAAACAAAGCCCTTCCGATCGTTTTACTTCTGATTCAACTAATACTAACAAATTGGACAAAGTCACTTTGGGAACTGAGTGGGTTGCACAAGCTGAACATGGCGGATTTTATCAGGCTATTGCTACAGGCATTTATAACGATCATGGTCTAGAAGTAACTATTAAACAGGGAGGTCCTAGAGCCAATAACAATTTACTGTTGATGTTAGGCGCAGTTGATTTCATCATTGGATATGCGGCTGATGCGATTAATTCAGTTGAAGCAGGAATTCCTAAAATCACTGTAGCAGCGCCTTTTCAGAAAGCTCCTCAAGTGCTAATTGCCCATCCTAATACAGGCAACGATTCACTCGAAAATCTTAAGGGAAAACCAATTCTAATTTCTGCGGCAGCTACCGTAAGTTATTGGCCGTTTTTGAAGGCGAAATATGGTTTTACGGATGATCAGAAGCGTCCATATGACTTTGATCCGAATCCATTTTTGGCAGACAAAAATCTTATTCAGCAGGGTTATTTAACCTCAGAGCCTTTTGAAGTTGAGAGACGAGGCGGGTTTGAACCAGTCGTTATTTTGTTAGCTGATAACGGCTATAACCCCTACACAAATACTATTGAAACAAGAACTCAGCTAGTAGAAACTAATCCTAATTTAGTACAACGATTTGTTGATGCCTCCATTAAGGGCTGGTATAGCTACCTGGAGAATCCAACGCCAGGAAATCAACTAATTCAAAAAGATAACCCAGACATGACCGATGAACAAATTATCTATAGTATTCAGAAGCTCAAGGAGTATGGCATTGTTGTGTCTGGTGATGCAGAAATAATGGGTATTGGTGCCATGACAGATGCCCGATGGAAAGAGTTTTTTGATAGTACGGTAGAAGTGGGCGTTTTTAAACCAGGTGTTAACTATAAAAATGCCTATACGTTGAAATTCATCAACAAAAGCGTGGATTATTATAGAGCCTAGTTGTAGCTCAGTTTAGCGATCGTTCTCCTAGATTCCAGATATCAACCGCGCTGCTTCGGGTGCATCCACTCGCAAGGCATGAACCGATCGCCGCACTTCTTTAATCGCAACTTCCCCCAATCGTTTCGCACTTTGGCTAGACCCTTGAACGAACAATTAGGGGCAGGGGACTTTCACCCCATTAGTTTGTGACTATAAAATCTCATGGCATACCTCCTGATATCGTTGCGATAGGAGTGCAAAGATCATCTGTCCATGACCAGCAATTAATTCTGGAACTTCATCCGGTAATTGTGCCCAGAATAACTCAAACATGATGGGATCTCGATTACCACCACTCGTTTCATTATGCCGCCACCGACTGAGGATTTTGCCTTCCACCTCTAAATGAAAAAAGTGGCGCTGCTGTGATGGATGACCACCCCAAGGTGACATATCGTAAATGCAACTGCCAAGATACCCGATCAATTTCAATCCGACTAAACCTGTTTCTTCATAAGCCTCGCGTAACACAGCCTCTTGTAATGTTTCACTTTGCTCTACTGTTCCCGCAGGAACTTGAATGCCAACCTCTGGAAAGTCGGGGTGACTGAACACCAACAGACGATCTTGGTTTGTGATGTAAGCAAAAACCTTGGTAGGTGGGTGAGACATCAAATTTTCCCAGCACGAGTTATCTTCAAGACAGCACAGACTGATGCTGAACATTAGATGCTGAACATTAGATGCTGAACACTAACAGACAAACTTAAAACAGCGTTTCTTGCCGATACAACTGCGATCGCCATAATTATCGCCTGGCTTTGGCGCGATCGCTACGACCGTCGCTCTAAGATTTTTCTAACACTCGGTAAAGCGGCTTCCACGACTTCAGGCAGTGGCGTTGTTTGTTGCCAGCTTTCACGCATCGTAAGCTGTTCTGACCAAGCTTTCAGGCGAGGATAGACATCCAGAGAAAAACCCAACAGAGGCAACGAAGGTACTAACGTTCCAGCAACTATATCTGCCAACGTGATGTCTTCTCCGACAAAGTACGAATGATTACCTAGAAGATTCTCGTAAAACTGTATAACCGAGATAATTCGCTCTTTTGCAGCGTCAAGCTTCTGATTGTCAACGTCTAGCCCTACCAAAGGTCGCGTTAACGGAATCGTAGCAGGTTGAAGCTCATTGACAGCAAGCATCTCTACCATCCGAACTGTAGCAACGTTTTCAGGTTTGCTCGGCATCAATGAGGGCTTTGGGTATTTTGATTCTAGGTAATCTAAAATTGCCAACGACTCAATGACCCGAAATCCATTGTCTACGATGGCAGGAACGCGCTGGAGTGGATTAACTGCTGTAAAGTCGTTACTAAACTGATCGTCATCTAGATTAACCAGAATCAATTCAAAAGGGATCTGTTTCTCCAGCAACGCGACCCAAGCTCGACGCGCATTAACAGAGACAGGATTGTAGTAGAACTTCAACATTGAAACTCCAACTTGAAAACTATGCTGTCACCGAACCCCTGAAGTTTAACACCAAACATTACGAAACTCCGTTGAAAGTCGTTTAACAACTTCACCGATAATTGTAATTTCATATAGAATCGCAAGTTGTGTTCTTTCATCATTCTGAAACTCTGCTTCAGTCATATTATCTGTTAATCGGAGAATGGTTTGACAGAGTTTTGCAATATCAAGCAGGTAAGATTCGTCTTGATTCATAGATGAGCTGTGCAGTATTTAAGATGTTTTTACGGCGAATCCAGTTATGGCTATCTACAACAGAACGCTTTTCTATCAGATCAACTTCACGTCCAAACATATCTTCTAGCTGGTATTCCATGCCGACTAAATCCATTAGACTAATACGAAATTTAGAGTCAGAGTTAAAAACAACCAATATATCAATGTCGCTATCAGGGCGAAAGTCATCGCGCAAAATAGAGCCAAAGAGTGAAAGCTCAAGGATATGGTGTTGTTTGCAGAAGGCTGCTAATTGCTCTGGAGTCACATTAAGTCGGTCATAAATTTTCTTCTTGTCTATCATTTGATTTCCTCCTTTTGCCTTTTCACCTTAATTTTGCTTTTACCTTTTACCTTTTTACGTTTAACTTTCGCTATCGCGCCCCATGCAGTATTTGATGTTGTAGTTGGATGTTGTAGTTGATGATGAAGTCGAGTTCTATACTCCTTTAACCATTTTGCTGCCGGTGGGGTAAGCGTGCGAATCGACTGCAACCGAGAACCTGGCACCTGGACATCGCCAGAACCGAATCAGCTTCAGTTTGGTTCACTCGCAATGTTCGGTCAATCACTGCCCCAGAAAGGTGAACATAATTGTATTACTTTGAGTCCACATCGCCTACCTTGTTAGGATCAAAACGAGAGACAATCTCGACATCAGGAGCGATCGACAAGACCACTTCAGCAGTTACACCTTCCATAACAATTTGTTTGACTTTCGCTTTGATCACATTACGGGCACTGATTTTCACGGCTTGTCGCATTGTCGTTGTGATAGGTGTTGTGATAGGTGTTGTGATAGAGGTAGATGCTTCATCCTCTGTCTCATCTGAACTTATTTCTTCTGCTCAATTCTCGCCTTGATTGACAAACGGATTGCTATGCTTATTCTGGTAACTGACTTCAAACGACTTCTTTCCTATCTCCGCGATGCAACCACCCACGCTACGTCCTTACCAAACTAAATTGATTAAAGACCTCTACATAACGCTAGGACAAGGCTATAGACGGGTCGCGATCATTGCAGGCACCGGGGCTGGTAAAACAGTCATTGGGGGCAAAATTTGTGCAGACACAGCCGCACGAGGGTTGCGATTGATGTTCTTGGTACATCTTGATGTATTGGTAGGACAAACCTACCGAAAAATGCAGGCATTTGGATTGCGCTGTGGATTCATTAAAGCAGGATGGCAAGAAGATCCAGATGCACCGATTCAAATTGCCAGTATTCAAACGATGGAGAAGCGATCGTGGTGGCGCAACTGGAAAGCCAATGTCGTCTTTTTTGATGAAGGACACACAACTGTATTCAGTCAAATTGGGCAAACCATCATTTATGAAACTCATCCGAAAGCCGTTCATCTGGCAATGACGGCAACTCCCTATCGATTAGGACGAGAACAGTTAGGCGATCACATGCAAGCGTTTGTTGCATCTCCTATTCCGGTTGAACTTCAGCGCATGGGATATCTGGCTCCGATGCAGTATTACGGTGTTCCAACTGATTCGCAAATTGATTTGCAGGGAGTACGGACTGTTGCTGGAGATTACGATGATCGCGAGTTGAAAAATGCTTGCGATCGTCCCGAACTCATTCAGCGCATTGTAGAAGAATGGCATCGATTAACGCCAGGAAAACGCACGATCGCCTTCTGTGTAGATGTCGGACATGCCCGTCATGTCGCAGAAGCCTTTAGAGCATCCGGAGTGGCAGCCGATGTAGTGGATGGCAGTACGCCCATTAAAGAACGCCAACGGCTCTACAGTGAATTGAGTGCGGGCAATCTGCTCGTTCTGACTTCGTGCAATGTGATCAGCATCGGATTTGATGAGCCAAGTGTAGAAGTAGGATTGCTGCTCCGTCCAACTCAATCGCGAGCACTACACTATCAACAAGTTGGGCGTCTCTTAAGAATCTCGCCGTCCACAGGTAAAACCTGCGGAATTATTTTGGATCAGGCAAACAATTTGCAACGGCTTGGGTTTCCGGAAGATATCAAAGAATATCACTTACCAACGAGCCGTGAGTCAAAGGAAACAGAAATAACACCCACCAAGCAATGTCCGCAATGTAATCGGCTCATGTGGGGATTTGTTTTGCAATGTCCGGGCTGTGGTTATACCTGGGATGTTGCGCCACAGGTTCGCACAGATGAGCTAGTAGAAGTCTTGAGTGAATATCAGCAAAAGCTTCCCATGATTGAATTCTTTCGAGTACAGCGACGAAAAATGTTTCATGACGGAGAAACGCCCAACTGGATCAAACGAATGTTTTTTGAAAAATTTGGCTGTTTGCCAGAAGCGAGATGGGGACGAGGCGCAATCTTTGGTGATGAACCCACATTGGAAAACAAGTACGCTTACAAGAACTATCTGATGAATTTAGCTCAACAACAAGGTAAATCGATTTCGTGGGTGATTGAAGAGTTTCAGCAAGAATTTGGGACTGACGAGTGGCAAGATCTTTTCTAAAAGCTTAGAAGCGTTGTCACAGAAATTATTTCCACCTATAAATTTTCTATTGGTGTATGGCGGTGGTGTAGGGGCAATCCCCGCGTGGTTGCCCTGGTTTAGAAGGCAGACACAGTGGTCTGCCCCGATCGATGGCAAAATCAACCAAAAATAGGTAATCCCCGCGTGGTTGCCCTGGTTTAGAAGGCAGACACGGTGGTCTGCCCCGATCGATGGCATAAATCATCAAGCGATCGGCTTCAGCATGATGGGCAATTGGCGACACAATTCTTGCATTAAGCGGCAAGCTTGGTAATCATACATGAGCAATTCCATCGTTCCGGGCAGGTTATTCATGAAGGCTCTGGCTTCGTCGAGATGGCAACCAGAAATGCGGGCGAGGTCGTTGCCGCAGTAGAGCAAGAAAGATGAATTGAGAGGTTTTTGAGCATCCAATCGCCAGCGACGCGGGGGAGCTAGATCACCATGTTCAATGCGACGTAACCCGTTGATAGAAGCAAGGATAACCAGTCGATCGTCTGGATGGAGCAAGCGATCGTCGGAGGGGAGAACGGAATCAGAAAGGTCATCGCTAGTGAGGAATGGCTGATTTGCGCGTTGGTGAAAAACAGGCACAACGCCATAACCATAAGCAATCTGGAAGAGTGATTTGCCGACTAATGTATCATCTTCGATGATCTGATATTCCGTGACTAGAATAGTTTGGTTATTGAGGCGGAATAAGCCAAGAATGTTTTCTCCGAAAGCAGCTCCGGCAAACGCTTCAGCCGAAAGCTCATAGGCGGCAAGGGCTTTGGCATCAGGGAGGAGATTGTTGACATTATCGCGGAATCGCTGATCGTAGGCGCGAATCACAAGTCCAAGATCGCGATCGGCTTGACGGGCTTCATTTTGCGCCATGAGAGCGATCTCCAGATTTAAAATCTGGTCGTCCGTTAAGACAATTACGCTTTTGGCAGTCGAGATATTGACTTTGCCCAGTTCACTAATTAAATTGCCAACTACTAACGGCACCTTCGTGAGCATATTAGAATTCTCAATATGTTCGGTGATGGCGACGATCGGCTGTCTGAATTCCCGCAGCATCGCCGCAACCCGTTGCCCAAGCCGACCGAATCCAACAATCACAACGTGCCCCTGTTTGGGAATCGGAGGACGTTTTCGCAAAAACTCAAATCTTGAACTCAGCAAGCCATCCGTAATCAAACCCAAAACACCCAACACTGTTGCAAGACTTGTGAGCGTAATCAATCCGCACCAAAGCTGTACCCACCCAGGAATGCGCTCTTCCTCTAAACCACCAAATATATCGCCGTATCCACCGAGCAAGAGAACGAACGCACTTGAGATCGCTTTTTGCCACGATAGATCGAGTGTAGTTTTCAACAAAATTGCGCCCGATACCCAGAGAAACAAAGCAAGCAGGAAGGCGATCGCAATCACCTGGCGTAATCGTTGCGCTCCTAGCCATTGTCGAAACTGAGCAAGATTTCTTTTAACACCCCGTTGGAGGATTTCTTGCAGATCTTGCCATGCGGTTGTTGTTTCTTCTAACTCAGTTCGATGAGCGAATTGCTCGATCACTTCAACATAGGCGATCGTATCTCCCGCATTCACTTTTGTTTCAGAGTTCCATTGATAAAACGCTCTCGTTAGAGCCGTGCGACAATCCGCTGCCATATAGCTAATCAGGCGATGGGTTTTCTTGTGCAGCATCCATGCCAAAAAGCCATCAAACCGATGATCTCTCAGATCTACTCGTTGTTCAACCACTTGAAAGCGACAGTCGCCAATATTGAAAAACCCTAGAATTCCCTCTCGTAGCCCTGCCAACGCAAAGGCTGGAGCCGGAAGCTCAGTTGGTTCAAACGCGACAAAATCACCCAGTTGCTGTTTCAACAACTGATTCAAATTTTGACGACAAGACCGGACAACAATCCGGATTTTAGGGTTAAGCCGTCGAGCCGCCAGCGCCGTTTCAATATTCACACTCTCATTACTAGTCGCTAGCAGAACCGCTCGACACTCCAGAATTCCTGCCTTTAGCAACACATCATCATCCCGACAATCGCCAATGATCGGCGGCTCTAAGAGCAAATCGGGTAAATTCTGCACTTCCCACTCATCCGGCATGACCCGATCGATCGCCGTCACATGAATTTCCGACTCCCGCAGCGCAAACCGCTTCAAATTAAACACACAATATTGTCCCAAACTCCCTAATCCACAGACCAGAAATCGATCGGGCTGAGGCGCACTGGGCGGCATCAGGACAGTCGGAGCCACTGGAGTTATGAGAACCGTTGTCGCCCCATTCCCAACTGGAGTCGGCTCAGCCGCTATGCCCAATGCCGTGAGACTCAAATATTGGCTCCAGGCTGGAAGCGGCTCACCTGCCTTGTAGCCAAGCACTCTCACCGTCTGGATTTTCTCAATCCCGATCGCCTGTAACCCTTGTCTGGCAAACGTCATCAACTGTTCCTGACTCGGTAGTTCCGTCCCGAAAAACCGAATATTCAGTTGCCGTTCTTGCCAATCGACTTTAACGGTCACTTTCTGTGACTGAAGCGGACGACCGAGTAACATGGCGATCGCGTTTGGATCGCCGTTTTTTGCCAGTTCCGTGAGAGGGGTTTGGGTCATAGCGCAGGGTATCCTTCTAACTTGCTCGCTGCCACAAGCGCACAATTTCACTGAGGGTGGTTCGATCGGGTGGCGGAATCACGTTAGGCAGATTGACTTCAACTCCGGGAATATCCTGGCTCCAGGGGCTACTAGGGACGGAACGAAGATCGATCGAGTTGATAATGGGGCGGAAGCCATACTGGACGAAGAGTTCCTGTTGCGCGGGTTGAGTCAGGAAGTCAAGAAATTGACGCGCTGCCTTGGCAGTGCCACTTCCCACATCACGACGAACGATCGCCGCTGTTGAAACCGTTTCAACCGTGGGATTGATGTAGTAAATCTGGTAGGGTTTGCCTTGGGTGGTAGAAGATTCTTGCCAACGATGCAAGGCAATGCTTTCGTAGACAGTGGCGACATCGGCGTCATTGGGACCGCGAGTGATGAATTCTTGCAGCAAGATATCAGTTGAGCGAGGCGGACTATAAACCGATCGCTTCACTAAATCAAACAATGGCTGGATAGCAGGATCGTTCAAAGTACTGACATTGAGTGTCTCTCTGGCTTTAGATTGTGCCCAAAGACCCATCGTGAGTTGACCACTGTTGGAGCGGGTCGGGTCCGTGATGCCCAAATCGAAGCTACCCCAATCGCCAGAACCCCCGATCGCCTGCCAATTGCCTTTTTGCAAGACTTGCTCCAGGCGATTCCAGTCAAATTGTCCGTTGGGGAATAACACGTTGCCTCGATCCGACCAGGCCACCCCGACTAAAACAGTTTTTGCAATTGGGCGAGGGGCATCATAAAACGGATCGCTGCTATTTTGCGATCGCCACCGCTCATCAAGTTCGGTGAGAGCTTCAGCGTTTGCCGGAATCAGAACGGCGGGCGTAAAATCGTTCTTCTCATCAATATAATTGTTCACTACGTCCTGAGAACCCTGGAATCTCAAATCGAGTTTAATCGAAGGGTTATCTTGCTCAAACTTAGTTTTCAGGGCTGGCAACACTTCCTGAAGTTCAGTACCGCTCACCACAGTCACCGTTTGAGTCAATCCGGGGATGGGCACATAAGCAAAGGCGATCGCCAGCAACGCAATCACTCCGGACAACAGGGCACGACGGGTTAAGTTAGATTTCGACTTTTTCATTCCAAATGCAGTTTGTTTTAATTCAGATTCAAAAGATTTCAGGGCTTCAATCCGGTCTTCCGTGGCAGGATGAGTGGAGAATAACCGATTCGCCAACGTGTTAGAAAAAGGATTAACAATCAGAAGCGGGGCAAAAGTAGCATGAACTGTCATTGGTCTGCGACGAGTGCTATCCGTTAGTCTATCTAATGCGTAGACATAGAAAGTACGAGAATTGCCTTCACCGTCTCTGCGAACTTCCTCCTCAACGATCGCGCCTCGAACTCTGAAAGTTTGTGATACCGTTGACTGCGAACCATAGAACTTCACTTGTTCCTGCTGACAAGTTGTGTAGCCTCGTTCCAGTCGTTTACAAGTGAGTTGGTCTGATACGCCGATCGGGAAAAACAATATCCACAGTGCTAACGGATGAAGCAAAAATAAGAGCCACAAAAGGCAGCGAGGAATATTTGGAAGTTTGCGTTGCTGCATAGCTCTTCCCGAAAAGACAGATTGATTGGATTATTGGCTGACTAATAAATCCACGTTTTCTTGAAAGATGCTGAGTTCGTCACTAAGCGATCGCAATTCCAATGACGTTTGGGCATCAATCAGATTGGACGATCGCAATTTATTTTGCATCTCTTGCAAGACGCTCACCGAATCTAAAATCAATGTCGAAAGGCTGGCAACCTGTGCCTGACGTGCATCCTGTCCTTCACGAGCAAGTTGAATATTGCGCTGAAGACTCTCAACTAATTTTGTCAACTGTTCGCGCACCAACCCCGAACTCGATCGCAATTTCATCTCCACGCCTGCCAATTGTTTCTGCAAATCGCCCACCGATAGCAGCGAATCACTACCTTGCATTCGTCGTGACAATTCATCGATTTTTGCCGGAAGTTCACCCGCCCGATCGCAGGCAAACTGCACCGCTGCCAACACATCCAACTGAGTTGATTGCGTCAACAACCGAGTCGCCTCCTGTCGTAATTCATTCGCTCGTTCCGCCACAACTTTGGCTTGCCGACGCACCATCAAGAGTTCCGACGCTAGCTCCGGATTATCCAAATTCAACGTTTCCGGTTCTTGTGATTTACGGATCGAAGCTCCAACAGTAGCGATCGCCGCCGCCACAGGCAACATCACCCCGCTCGGCACCTTTGCCAGTCGGACTCCGGCAACCAATGACACACCTGCAACCAGTACGGCAGACGGATAGTAGAGAGGGTTAGCTAGTTTCATCATCTTTTCTAAAACTCAAGTTGCAAGTGATCCATGACGCGAGAAATGGTTTCTGGATCGCCTTTGGAATAGTAGCCGCCCGTAACGTTTGCAATCTGATCCAGAACCGCAGGATCGAAGTCGCCATCTTGACCGTAGCCGATCGTGAAGAAGGAGATGCGTTGATCGCTTTCAAAGCCAGTCTTTTGCAGTTCTGTGGTGAGTTGTTCTAGATCTATGTTGGAGTCAGAGTCATAGCCATCGGTGAGGAGTAATACGGCGTTGATGGCATCGGGACGGAGGTTCTTCTGGAGCCAATCGCGGGCATAGAGCGCCGAATCGTAGAGTTTGGTGCCACCATCGACTTGAAGGCTGCCAATGAATGCGATGCCTTTGTTCCGTCCATCAGGAGTGCCATCAGTGGTGATCGGTTCCCGGATTTGGCTATCAAAGTCGATCAGGGCGATGCGATCGTTTGCACCCAAGCGGTTAATATAAGTCTGCAAGGTCTGCTGGACGGCTGGCAGTTTGTTGCCTTCCATTGAACCAGAAGAATCGACGACAATCACCACCTGTGAGGGTTTTTTGGCGATTTGTTCCCAATCCGTGAGCATCGCTTCTACTACGTCAGGCTGAGGAGGACGGTAGGAGTCATAACTCGCTTGCGGATTAACGCCAAACTCTGAAGTGAATTTTGCACCCAATGGAACTCCAGGTGTTCCTGGTCGTAATCCCAGGTTTGTCGCGATCTGTTGAGCTTCTGTGGATTGAAGATAGGTAATTACTTTCCGAGCCGCCGCTTTCTCCGTATCACTGACCCAGGGGGCGTTCGGCGCAATCAGCCGAATATTGGATGAAAAGGTAGCCTTCGGATAGACGGCTTCGTAGCGGGGCTGTCCGGGCTGCAACCCAGTGTTGGCAGCAATCACAGAGGATTCGTAAACGGAACCTACAGATGCCCAAAAGGAGCCATTCTGCACCATTGCTTTTGCCAGCGAATTGGTAGAAATCCCGTAGCGCGTGATTTTTTGCTGAATCGCTTTCACTTGAGGAGTATACTGCGTGATCTCGGCGACTGTCAGTTGTTCCGGTCGTTTCCCAGAGACAGACGCATATTGAGCGACTAGGGTTTGTAAGCCAGAATTCGATCGCGTGGGTGCTGTATGAACGTAGTTGATGGCGATCGGCGGACTAGCTGGATCAATGTCCTGATGCGTTTTTGCAGTTACTAACACCTTGAACAAATCATCAACTTTTCGCAGTCCGGGCGCTAAATCAGACGGTACCATGAACACCATCGGGCTGTTGGCTAACAGAGGCGAATCAGTGATCTCAGGAATGTAGTTTTGTCCTGGAAACAATTGATTCATCCGTTCAATCAGGATACTCTGATAAATTTCGCCGTCTACCGAGAGCAACGTCGGAAAATCGGGAGAATCAGCTGATAGCATTCCGGCTTTCAATTGCTCTGCTAGAGAAACCGTTCGGGTAACGACATCGCCACTCCCTTCTGCCTGACAGGTGACGTGGAAGGCTTCTCCACTCTCCAATTTAGGCGACTGCTGATTGAACTGAGCCACAGATTGAGTGCAAAACTCTTCCAAAGCACTTCCAACTAACATTTTGACTTCAAAGCCTTGGAGAGAACTGCCTCCACCACCTCCACCTCCAGTGCAAGCATTAATCAGCAAGACTATACTAAACGCTGAGACTAACCAGGTTATAAATCGGCGAATTTGACGCATATGGACACCTATGGCTTCATTAGGTTGAGTTAGATCGAACTCGGACTCACTGAATTCTGAATTAGTTCTCAAACAGTTGATTTAGGCGATTTTGCAGCGATTTTGCATTAGATCTGCATCAGTGCGAATTTGCAAAATTCAAACAATCTTTCGCTCCTCCTAATAATCCCCTTCAAGAAAGGGGACTTTGAGTGGTTCGGTTCCCTTTTGAAGGGGGCTAGGGGGGATCAGGCAGGTGTTGATACTTTTCAAACATCCTCTTACCCTTACTCTAAATCCTGATCCCATTAGAGGGCTACAACGGGTTATCGGAGGTAAACTCGAAGCCATCTAAATTCTTTAGAAAACTTTGCAATTCAAAAATTTAACTGACTCGCGAGACTTCCCGCGCTGTAGTGCTTCGGTGCCTCGTCGGGATGAAAGCAAGGCAAGACCGAAACCTCTTGTGACCCATGCAAGGACAGCGCGAGGGAGGAAGAGAGTTGAGGGGTGGATGGGTGGATGAGTGGATGGGTGGACATCCAACACCGTTTACCTTGGCTTCCCCCATCGACCCATCGACCCATCGACCCATCGACCCATCCACTCCCACCCCCTCACTTCAACGTTGACAGACTACTAGAGTAGAACTAGTTTAATCAAAGCGATCGTTCCCAGTTAAGTCCAGTTAAGTTATGCTCGATTCCTCGCCCCGCGCCGGGTACACGCTACCTGTTTTTGCCTGTGCAGCCGCGATCGCTGCACTGCGTCACTTGCATCAAGACTCGTTGCCCAAAGTTTCTGTTGATCTACTAGAACCCGCAGAAATAGTAGACATTGCGATCGAACAAGTTGCCTGTCTCAACGCCAATTCTGCCCTTGCCATAACTCGCAGTGATCCCGGCGACAACCTCGATTTGACTCGTAACACACCCATCTGGGCATTTGTGGAACGAATAGAGAACGCAGAACATGGAGATACAAAGACACGGAGACTCGGAGACGAAGCGCCAACAAAACTCCCCCATCCTCCTCAAGGGTGGTGAAGGAATTGGCAAACAGATCAATGCAGACAATCAGCCTGCTATCTATGCCTATGCGCGTCGGTTGCTTTTGGAAAATTTGAGCCGTTGGTTGCAGCCAGGGGAACAGATTGAAGTGACGATCGTGCTTCCGGCTGGGCGGGCATTGGCGAAACGGACATCGAATGCGGCGTTTGGTGTGGTGGAGGGGCTTTCACTGCTAGGGACATCCGGAATTGCTCAGCCGTTAAGCGCACCAGGGCAGTTAGAGGTGTTTCGTCAAGTGTTGCAACAGAAAGCGGGTTTGTATGAGGCGTTAGTGTTTTGTGTGGGAGAGAACGGCTTGGATTTGGCAAAGCAATTGGGGATTCCATCCGATCGCCTGATCAAAACTGCCAATTGGCTCGGCTCAATGTTGGTAGAAGCCGGAATTCAAGGCGTTCAGTCTATTCTGCTGTTTGGCTATCACGGGAAGCTGATCAAACTGGCAGGTGGCATTTTTCATACGCATCATCACGTTGCAGATGGACGGCAAGAAATTTTGGCAGCACACTGTGCCAGTTTAGGGCTGTCTCCGCCGGATGTGCAGGTGATTTTGGCAAGTCCTACAACCGAAGCGGCGCTGAAGTATTTGCGCGAATTGGATAGCCAGAGAGAGTCGCATTGGGTTGAGCCGGTCTATCGCACGATCGCCCAACACATTGATCAACGGGCTGCCGCTTATATTCAAACTCACAGCGATCGATCGGTGGCAGTGGGGTCTGTGTTATTCGATCGCGATCGACAAATCATTGTCCAAAGCCAAACCGGAACTTCCCTGCTCTCGAAACTCCAAACTTTAGGCGAATGACCTCTCGCAGGTAAGCCCTAGTAAGCAAACACGGACTGAAGTCAGCACTATAAGCAGAGAATTCTCGATCGATCGCGGCAACAATCCCAGTACTATATACTGTCTATCTGTTTATCTATTTGACCAGTAAACAATCCCTCTCAGTCGCATCTAGAATTCCATGACTCGAAACGCTTCCAACTCCTCTGGCTGCTCTGGCTGCATCGGACGGGTTTTCTTCGGAATGCTCTCTCTTGCTTTTACGGCAACCGTTCCCGTTGTGGTAGAACGCTACTTCGATTCGCAAACTCCAACCTCGGCTCCAGCCGCAATCCCTTCTCCGATCGCTCCTCCAGCCGATAGTCCGCCCAGTCCAATGCAGGCTGAAACAGACAGCCAGATTCCTGATCCCGAAAGTCCTGTGGGGGTTGATGTGGAAGGGGTCAATCCGCCAGAGATTGCTGGAACCGATGAGATCAGCGTTCCGGAACCCCCTGAAACTGTGGAGGTAGGGAGTCCAGAAGAGGACGATCGCAATCCACACCAAGATTCATTTTGGGACAAGATGAACAAGTAGGGGTGAACGGTCGTTCGCCCTAACCCTCTTCCATCCTTCTAGCGAGGAATAAATATAATAGAGATGATGTTCCTGTTGTGATTTTGAAGGGTATGGTTACGCCTCGTGCAGCTCGTCCAACGCTGCAATTCGTCGATGAGTATTG
>JAAUSF010000100.1 GCA_012033255.1 Cyanobacteria bacterium RU_5_0 | reverse complement strand
CCATCCCCATCCCCCATCCCCCATCCCTCTCTCTCGCGTCCCAAACAATCATTCGCCATCCTGATCACAAGGGAGCCGTGACGGTGCGATCGCCCAAGCTGAGCAAGAATACACAGGTCGCACAGGGCAATTATGGCTTGTTGGCACGGGACCGGGTGAACTCGCGCAAATGACACCCGCTGCACAGGCAGCGATCGCCCAAGCCGATGTGGTGATTGGCTATTCGCTGTATCTAGAGTTGATTCGATCGCGATTTCGTCCCGGACAAATCATTGAAGCCTTGCCCATTACGCAGGAGCGACAACGAGCAGAACGGGCGATCGAACTGGCTCAGTGGGGGTTGACAGTCGCCGTGGTTTCGTCAGGCGATTGTGGCATCTATGGCATGGCAGGATTGGTATTGGAACAACTTCGATCGCAAGGATGGGATGGCAACGTTCCAGAAGTTCAGGTTTTCCCAGGGATCACGGCACTTCAAGCTGCTGCATCCAGGGTTGGTGCGCCATTAATGCATGACTTTTGTGCCATTAGTCTCAGCGACTTACTCACCCCGTGGGAGGTGATTGAACACCGATTGATCGCCGCCGCCCAAGCCGATTTTGTCACGGCATTATACAATCCTCGATCGCAAACTCGCACCCAGCAAATCACCACGGCTCAGCGCATCTTCCTGACCTATCGCAACCCCGAAACGCCAGTGGCGATCGTCCGTTCTGCCTATCGCCCAGACGAACAGATCACCCTCACGACGCTGGCGAAGCTTACGGAGGGGGCGATCGATATGCTCACCACCATTATCATCGGCAACCAAAGCACCCGCATTCACGCGAATTGGATCATTACCCCACGGGGTTATTTGGGATTTGCAGGGTGAGGGCACACGGGGTTATTTGGGATTTGCAGGGTAAGGGCACGGCATGCCGTGCCCTTACGTCAATCAAATTGAAGAAGACGGACTCGCAGGTGCCGGAATCGCAGGGGCGGTTTGTGCGGGACTCGGAGAAACAGCAGGACTGGGTGAGGTTGGCGTGGGAGAGGACGTGGGAGAAGATGTAGGAGCACCCAAAATACTGGGCGTCTCAACCCCGAAAAGTCCATCGAAGACCCCCGCAACGCAGGCAATCATGTAAGTTGCGAGTGTCCCAATGAATAGAGCTTTCCAGCCTAATTCAGTAATGTCTTTGCGCCGAGAAGGAACAAGGGCAGCAGTCCCGCCGACGAAGATGCCTACAGAGGCGAGGTGAGCAAATCCAGATAAGGCATAGCTGATAATCAGGACCGCCCGATCGCTAATCACTCGTTCCGATGAGGGCAGCGATGCTGCCGCCGCGAGTGACTGATAGGCAGGAATTGCGGTTTCAAATAATCGGCGTCCGATGATTACTGAGGATTGCCAGAGTTCTTCCCAGTTTAGCGAGACACCTGTCAATGCAGTCAGAGGGAGAAATAAGGCTCCCAGGATATTCTGAAGAGTGATAATTTGAAACCAACCGCCGATCGGGTTAGGCAACGCGGCTAACCATCCGAAGAATTGGTTGACCAGATAGACTAAGCCCAAAATCAAAATCAGGACGGCGGCGATCGCTACTGCCATCTTCACGCCATCCAATGCACCCAAGATCGACGCATCCATTGGGCTAACGCGGACGATCGGCTCTCCGGCGGCAGTTTCTTTAGGAACACCATCATCCGAATCTTTTGAGTCTTCTAGCAATTCTCGCTCACTCGGAATGCCACCTGCGGTCAACGGAACTTCGGTTTCTGGCACCAAAATTTTCGACAAGACGAAACACGCCGGAATTGCCATGATTGAGGCAGATACCAAGTGTCCTAGAATATTTGGAAATACAGGCTTCAGGAAACTGACGTAAATTGCCAATGTGGAAGAAGCGGCTGTCCCAAAGCAACACGCCAGAATCGCGCACAATTCGCTGCGAGTCATCTTTGCCAGGAAAGGCTTGACTGCGATCGCCGCCTCAATTCCCACAAAAATATTGGCGGCTCCACTTAATGACTCCGCCCCACTCAAGCGCATGACATTGTAAAACACTTTAGCAAAGAGATTCGTAATGATTTGAATAATGCCGAGATTGTAGAGCAGTGCCATCAATCCTGAAAAGAAAATCACCGCTGGCAACGCTCGAAACGCAAAAATATACCCTAACCGGATGCCACAAAATCCAGATATTATTTCACCCGCACTATCTGGCGTACAGGTTCCTCCTGGTGCAAGAGGCGACAAAATAAATGGATCTTGCCCTGGCACTGGGACTAAATTTCTACCAAATACAAATCTCGCACCTGAATCAGCGGCATCAAACACCCCATTCAGCAGATTGCTAAACACCTGAAGCACATCGCGTGTTCCTGGCGTAATGAACACTAACGCACCTAACCCAAGTTGCAGCAGAATTCCCATGACTACGACTCGCCAGGGAAAATATTTAGGGTTGCGGTTCTCCGAAAAGATCCAGGTGATTGCACACAGCCCAAAGATCCCAACTAGAGAAATGATATTGAGAAAAATCATAAGAAACGTTTTTGTTAAGGATGAAGGATGAAAGATGAATGGGGCGATCGCTCGTCGCCTGGTGCCTATCGCCCGTTTCTACCTAACAGAGGGTAACTAAAAAAACTTAGTTCAGAACATTTAGACGATTAAATTCTCAGCTATCTGATACCAATTCGATAAATTCTTGCTACAGATACACTGGCTCACTATAAAGCTCACTGTAAGGGCGAACGGCGGTTCGCTCCTACGGGGATGTAACGATCACTCTTTGTCTAGACTAAAATTTGGACAGCCACTCACCCTCATCCTTCATCCTTCATCCTTCCCTATGTCTCCACCCTTCGTCAAAAAGTTTTTGATCGCGCTCGATCGCCACAAGTGGGCAGGATTGGCGGGTTTTATCGTTGTGACGGGGATATCGGGAGTCGTCGCGGCACTGCAATCTCCACCCACTCAAATCTACGCTGCTCAGGGTGTTCTGGCGTACAACGCTCCACCGGAGACCTTTTCAGCTACCGGAACGGCGATTCAGCAGCAAGCGCAAGCCGTAACCAAGGATATGCTGTTGTCAAGTGTGGTATTGGAAGCCGCATCGCAGCGATTGGCAGACCAGCAGATTGTCGTTTCTCCTGGAGCATTGCGTGAAAATGCTAAAGTTGTAACGAATACTGAGAGTAGCAGTGCTGAATCTCCATCCGCAGATGCGCCTCAAGCTTTGCAGGTGTTAGTGGTGTACTCGGATTCGGATGAAGCGCGATCGAAGGCGATCGTGGATGCATTGATGGCAGCAATGATTGAACAAAGTCGCCAGTTTAATGGGCAGCAGCTAACTCGCATTCTGGACAACCTGAATCAACTGCTGCCCAAGGTGACTCAAGAATTGCGACAAGCTGAGCAAAACTTGGAGAGGTTTGTTCGTCAGGAAGGGACAGCCATTCAGGCGGCTGAAAGTGGGAATCTGCTAGCGGCAATTACTGGAAACCAACAGCAACAGCGTGATATTGGACTGAATTTAGCAGGGATTGATGCCCAAATTCGCAGCCTCCAGGCTAGGCTAGGACTCACACCTGATGAAGCGTATGCCTCTTCTGCGCTCAGTGCAGACCCGATCATTGCGGACTTACGGGCACAAATCTATCAAGTTGAAGCGCAGATTGATCTGCTGTCTAAAACGCTGCGACCCGAACATCCGACGATCGTGGATTTGCGAAATCAGCTAGATACGTTTAATCGATTGCTGCGAGCGCGTGTATCCGAAGTGATTGGCGGAGGTCAGGCGGCTCCGTTGACCGCCAATAGTGACATTCGCGAAGCGAGTAGCCTTGATCCGGCACGCCAACAACTGGCAACAACGTTGGTCAATTTGCAAACTCAGCAGCAAGCCTTACAACAACAGCTTGCCAATTTAATTCGAGTAGAACAAGAACTGCGACAAGAATATACCCGTATCCCCAACAAACAGTTGGAACAGCAGCGACTTCAGCAGCAGATTGCGTTAAAACAGGCTTTCTATGACCAAATTCAAGCCCGATTAGCCGATGTCCGGTTGGCGCAGGAAGAAACAGTGGGGAGTCTGGTGGTTGCCCAGCCGCCTCAAGCCGAGCTTCAGCCAGTCAAGGCAGCCAGTAGTGTGATGATCTTGCTGGTAGGCGGATTCATTGGGCTGCTGGTAGGCGGTGGGTTAGTCATGCTCTTGGGGTCGTTGGATACGACGTTCCATACGTTAGAAGATTTGCAAGCCGCCTTACGACAACAGGAGGTTCCTATTTTAGGACTATTGCCCTCGTTGCCTTGGGATGGAGATGCCGAAGTCTTGCCTGTTATCGAAGATGCCAATTCTCCTTACATTGACCCCTATGAACGACTGCGGGGGAACTTACGTCGAGCGGGCGGTGGCAAAGCGTTAAAGCTTGTCTTGTTGACCAGCACAGTGAACGGAGAAGGGAAGACCGTGACGGCATATAACCTGGCAATCGCCTCTGCCCGTGCTGGAAAACGCACATTGTTGATTGAGGCAAACTTACGATCGCCCTCTCAAGCTCAATGCCTCAACATTACCCCTGATTCGGATAGCCCGATCGAACCCTTGCGCTATTATGGCAACCTCAGCGAGTGTATTCGGCTTGCGTCGATCGAAAACCTTTACATCGTTCCGAGTGCGGGTCCTCAGCGCCACGCGGCTGCCATCATAGAATCGAGCGAAATGCGTCGGTTGCTTGAAGATGGCCGAGGTCGCTTTGATCTAGTTCTACTCGACACACCTCCCCTCAGCCAATACAACGATGCTCTTTTGTTAGAACCGTACACCGATGGCATCGTACTCATCACGCGACCGGGCTACACCGAGGAAGGCTTACTCAACCAAGCCGCACAAGAGCTGATTGAATCTGAAGATATTCAGTTTTTGGGTGCCATTATCAACGGAACAGATATGCCGATTCAAGAACAGGACATTGAGGAAGTCGAAGACCTCGTTGAGGTTGATGCCGAGTCAAATGAGGCAGGTCTGAACGCAAAAGACGATCGCGAAAAACTGAGGGTCGGTTCAAAAGATCCCTAACCTGCCTCCCAGTTCAAAATTCAGGATGGAGTGCTGCTCTCATCTTGCCAATGACTTATTCATGACTGGCACATTATATTTGCAACGTTACTCAGGCAATTTTAACTGGGGTCGATCGCCGAAATCGGGTAGTTTCACGGGGTTTTGTTGCAGTTGGTCAACGATAAGTTGAATCGCGCGATCGAGTTGGGGATCGTTGCCTTGCGCCCAATCTTGCGGAGCAATATCCACTTCGATATCCGGATCAGTGCCATAATTTTCCACCTTCCAGCCTACATCGACGAACCAAAAGGAAAATTCAGGTTGGGTTAAAACACTGCCATCAACAAGCGCATGACGGGGCCAAATCCCAATCACGCCGCCCCACGTGCGTTTGCCGATGAGTGTTCCCAGTTTCATGAGTTTGAAACAATGGCTGAAAATATCACCATCGGAGCCTGCATGTTCATTAGTGATAGCGACGATTGCTCCTGCCACTGAATCGGTCGGATAGGGTTGTGGTTTGCTCCAGCGCGACACATCATAGCCGATGCGCTTACGCGATAGTTTTTCCAAAAGTAGTTGCGATACATGACCACCACCGTTATACCGGATATCCACAATCAGAGCGTCTTTCTCGGCTTCGACAGAGTAATAGCGATGAAATTCAGCATAACCTTCTGCGCTCATGTCTGGTATGTGCAAATAACCAACTCGTTCATTAGTTCGCTCCTGCACAATTTGATGATTGCGTTCAACCCATTCTCGATATCGTGCTGAACGATCGCTTTTTTGTGTCTTTACGGTAATGGTTCGGTGTTCCGGAGTGTGAGGATTGGCAAACGTTAGTGTCACTTCAGAATCCGCTTGGTGAACCAGTAATTCATGTGGAGAACGATCGTGACTAACTCGCTGACCATTCACCGCCAACAGCACATCTCCAATCTGTACATTGGCACCCAATCGATTTAATGCCGAATCTCCTTTTTCATTCCAGGAATCCCCGCGCACAATGTGTGTGACACGATATCCATTCGCTTCAGCGTCATAAACAAAATCAGCACCTAAGAAACCGATCGGGTAGCGAGGATAACGACGATAATCTCCACCATGTTCATAAGCATGTGATGTTCCCAGTTCACCTTGCAATTCCCAGATCAGGTCAGAAAATTCCGATCGTGTGGTCACTTTATCCAACAAGGGACGGTATCGCTGATAAACATGATCCCAATCTACGCCAGACATATCTTCCACCCAAAAGTGTTCCTTCTGGAGTCGCCACGCTTCTCGGAACATCTGCTGCCACTCAAGCGTCGGAATCACGGAAATCCGCACTCGCTTCAATTCGAGCCAGCCTGATTTGCGTCCGGGTTTATCATCATCTTTGCCATTATTTTTGGGTTGAGCTGCAACAGTGCAAACTCGTAGGCGATTTTTAGCGCGATAGATTAAGGTTTCGTTTTCGCGGGAGACTTTGAAACTGGTAAGACCAGTGGCGATCGTTTCTCGCTTCTGTTTGTCAAAATCATAGACTTCTAGTGTTGATTCATTCTCTCCGGCTTCATCAGCAAGCCAATCATCATCATCGTTGAGGCTACCCTTAATGGGCAAAGAACTAAATAGCACCTTACCAGACAGCCCCCAAATTTGGCGATAGCGACCTTCCGGAACCGGAAACCCCACAACCCGATGCTGAATATTGTCAACGTCAATTTCCAGAGATAACGGCTTTTCGCCATTGGGTTTAGAGAATTCAGAAGCTGATGGATCTGTATCTCCAGCGTTTTCTGAATGAGTGGTTTCAGAAGCGCTACTCGGTTGCTTATCCGAGTTATTTTGCTTCTTGTCGTTGAGAGGTTTAGGCACTGAAACGAATGGCGAAGGAGTGTCTTTTTTAAGCGAAATCAGAAATGGACGAACACCACGGGGAAACCCCAGATCAAAGTAGTGGCTGTCATAAACAGGGTTGAATTCTCGGTAGGAAAGGAAATAGAGATACTTGCCATCAGGGTCAAACGAGGGATTAAAGTCGCGAAATCGAGGTAAGGTGAGCAGATGAGTCGTGCCATCTTGCAGACCGTAAAGCTTAATCACGCTGGTCATTTGAGTCTGCGAAAATCCGTAAGCAATCCACTGACTATCCGGCGACCAGCAAAAGCCTGCAATCCGTCCATAATCGCTGCGATCGATCACGCGGCTCTCCTTCGTGGCTAGGTTCACCCAAATCAATTCATGCCGATGATTTGACAACACCAGTTGATCGGCGTTGGGTGAAACATCTAAGGCTATGGCTCTGCCTAAATCCAGTCCTTCCAGTCGCTCAGGCGGCGTGTCTGGCTCGGAAGTGTGAATTTCGATCGCTTCCATGCCACTGCCATCAGAAATTGTGACAAATCGCTGCTTATCGTTCAGCCAGCGCGTTAAGCGATAGCGCACTCCATCGGGTTGGCCCAATTGAGTTACGGCTCCTTCCCAGTTGCCAAACCAGAAGCTTTTACCGCGACAGGTGATCAGCGTAGAATGTCCTTCTGGGTGTAAAGTGTAATCTTCCAAATATTGCGAAGAATCTACAAATTTGCGTTGTCGCTGCACCTGTGGGCTGTGAAACTCAACAGGAATGGGGCGATCGCTGTCTGTCGCTGGATCAAAATAGAATAGTTCTGCTCCCGCATGATAAACAATCCGATGCCCATCTGTTGTGGCATTGCGGACGTAATATTCTCGGTTGTGCGTATGTTTTCGTAGATCGTCTCCTGATGAGGTGCAAGAGTACAAGTTACCAATACCTTCATGGTCAGAGATAAAATAAACGCGGCTCTCTATTGAAGCGGCTTCAGTGCCACCTATCCACATCGGAGCGGTTAAATTTCCGGGCAAGCTGATCAGTTTGCGAAAAACACCGCTTCCATCTGGATCAATCCAGATCACTCCCGTCGTTCCGCCGCGATATCGTTTCCACCGAGCAATATCGCTGGTGTTTCTGCCCAAAACAACGCCACCCGTTGGGCCATACGAAATTTGGTGTGCCAGTCCCCAGGGTAGGCATTCTGGCATCCCTCCCGATGGACTAATTTGATACAAGTGAGCCATCCGCCAAAAGGGTTTCGCCGTATTGCTAGCAAAGAGAATGTTTCCGTCTGGAGTCCACCCTACTACTAGTGAATGCGCTCCTAAAAACGTTAGCCGCCTTGAAATTCCACCGTCCGCAGGCATAACATAGACCTCCGGATGCCCCTCTTCCCGCCCGATAAATGCCAGTTGTGTTCCATCTGGCGACAAAAATGGATGCGAGACTTCTCCCAGGTTAGAGGTTAAGCGGATCGCCATTCCGCCCTCCACTGAAACGCTCCAGAGGTCATCTTCACCAACAAAAACAACTCGATTTCCATGAACTGTGGGAAACCGAAAATATCCAGACTGCTTGCTCATGATAGTACGTAGCGTGATCGCCCAAACCAAAACCAACTTATGACGGTTTATCGTAACGCTTGAGATGGGCGATCGGCATGATTTCAAAGATTTCTTCAATGATTTATCAGCATCGTCCCCATGAGGCAGCTAGTCGTCGAGTTAATGCATACAGTGGTTTTCAATTACGTTCAACACACCAAAACTGTACCACCCGTAAATTTTTTGTTGATTTTGCAATCGGTCGGGGCAGACCTACGTGTCTGCCCTCTAAGCCAAGGTAATCACACCTCTAAGCCAAGGCAATTACGCCCTCTAAGCCAAGGTAATCACGCCCTCTAAGCCAAGGCAATCACACCCCTAAGCCAAGGCAATCACACCCTCTAAGCCAAGGCAATCACACAGGAATTGCCCCTACTTTTCGTGAACCTAGACAGTTGCAGGGGATGGCTGTTGCTGCTGTTGTGCCAGTTCCAACAAACGACGAACGCGCTCCTCTACAGAAGGATGGGTCAGGAAGAGAGCTTGCAATCCTTCAGCCGAAAGAGGATTGATAATTAACAACGGCGACATAGCTGGATTGCCATTCATCGGAATTTGCCGTCCCACTTCCTCTAGCTTCCGCAACGCATTCACAAGTGCCAGAGGATTGCCTGTCATTTGAGCAGAACCCTGATCGGCGGCATATTCACGAGTACGGGAAATCGCCAATTGGATCAAGGTTGCCGAGATAGGAGCTAAAACAATCAAAAACAAAATGCCTAATGGATTAGTACCCCGACGGCTATCACGGGTCACGGGGCCATAAAGCGCACCTAGAGTCAAAATGCGACCTAAGAAAGTGATCGCACCTGCTAAGGTTCCAGCCACCGCCTGAGTTAATGTGTCACGGTTTTTAACATGCGTCAGTTCATGTGCCAAGACTCCTTCAAGTTCCTCACGAGACAGAAGTTCAAGAATGCCTTCCGTAACCGCTACTGCCGAGTGCTGCGGATCACGACCTGTTGCAAAAGCGTTAGGCGATTTAGTCGGAACAATAAATACTTTGGGCATCGGAATGTCTGCTCGATCGCTCAGCTTTTCCACCATGTCGTAAAGTTCAGGAGCCTGCTCACGGGCGATCGGCTGGGCGCGATAAGCCGCCAATGCAGCTTGATCCGAAAAATACCAGGAACCAATGGAAGTGAAAGCGGCAAAAACTAGCCCTATCACTAATCCCTGCTCATCACCGATTAAATAATAGCCTGCTAAAACAATTAGCCCACTTAGCAGCCCCAGCAAAGCCACCGTCTTTAACTGATTAATTCCAAGCATAGCGGTATTTGAATGATGCAAAACTTACACTGCTCCTCACAATACCGGAGTTTCCTCGTCTGAAATCTCTATCTTGTGGTTGAAATCCGCCTATCCCTTTATGGAGAATTGGCACGGTATGCCGCGCTCCTTCCCGCATCGCGTTCAACTGAAAGCGGCTGCATGCCTCATCCTTCATCCTTGCATTACAGACACTTCAGAAAGTGGTACACTTCGCCTTATTTCCACACGATTCTCTCGAAATCATTGCATTGGTCAGTGTATCCACCGAGGGATGCTCAGGAGATACGCTTAGAGGAGTTCAGGATGACTTTCTCGCAGGGAATTGAATCTACTAGCCCAGAACCGATCCATCAACCTAGAGTCCCGATGACCGATCGCCAAATTGCAGGGAAAGATCTACGGACGATTGTTCCCCGCTCTGCTCATGCCAAATGGCAACCTGCTGCTGATCGCCCCGATCCGATCGCCCTGCTTGAACAATCCAGTCAAGGAAGGATTCAAAGCCTGATCCCGATTCGCTACGGACGGATGCTGCGATCGCCCTTCGCCTTTCTGCGGGGTTCAGCTAGCATTATGGCGGCTGATCTAGCCACCACTCCTTCTACTGGGCTACGGGTACAAGCTTGCGGAGATGCTCATTTACTCAACTTTGGCGGCTATGCTACACCCGAACGCAACCTCGTATTTGGCTTGAATGATTTTGATGAAACGCTACCTGCTCCTTGGGAGTGGGATGTTAAACGCCTTGCCACCAGCATTGTTGTAGCAGGTCGTGACATGAAGCTTTCAGCCGATGACTGCCGGGAAATTGCCTATGCCGGAATCCGCTCCTACCGGGAGAACATGAGCCGCTACGCCCAAAAAACGGTACTAGAAGTCTGGTATTCCCGCATCGATATAAGTATTCTGCTGGAACTCACAAACGGTTCCAGGCACCATAAACATGTTCAGCGTCATATGGAGAAGGCACGTACCCGTACTTCTCACTCGGTGTTTCCCAAACTCACGCAAGTTGTAGACGGAGAACGCCGCATCATCGATAATCCGCCGTTGATCTATCACTTGCCGCCACATGACTCACTAGAAGCTGAAGTCAGAGAGGTGATGGAACACTATCGTCATAGCGTTCGGGATGACTTACATGTATTGCTCGATCGCTACCGTCTCGCTGATATCGCCATTAAAGTCGTTGGGGTTGGCAGTGTTGGGACTCGATGCGCGATCGCCCTGCTGATGGCAGGTGAAAATGATCCCCTGTTTCTACAGATCAAAGAAGCGCGTCCTTCGGTGTTAGAACCGTATGCAGGCAAGAGCGTTTATCAAAATCACGGTCAGCGAGTCGTCGCTGGTCAACGTCTGATGCAAGCCGCCAGCGATATGTTTTTAGGATGGGCACAGAGCGATCAGAACTATGACTTCTACATCCGTCAACTGCGAGATATGAAGATCTCCGTGGATCTCGACAAATTATCCCGCTCGACTTTCCTGGCATATTCTCAACTCTGCGGATGGGCGTTGAGTCGCGCTCATGCTCGTTCAGGTGATGCGGCGATGATTACTGGCTATATCGGTAAAAGCGACGTGTTTGAGAAGGCGATCGCCGATTTTGCAGTTGCCTACGCCGATCAAACCGAGCAAGACTATCAATCCTTCGTAGATGCAGTCAAATGGGGTCGTTTGCCCGTCCTCACGGAAGAGATTTTGGGACGGTGATTGTTGTTTAAGTGAGAGCGATCGCATAGCGAGAGCGATCGCATAGCTAAGCAAATTGTTTCGGAAGGCAGAGTTCGGGTGGAAGCTGGATTGGTAACGTAGAGGCATTAGGGTCAAACGTGAGGACAGAACGTAATGACGATCTATCCAGGCAATTTTGATTTGAATGCTTCCTCCTAATCTTTTTCATTCTGGATACGTTTAATCCAGTAATCCAGGAGACAAGTTTCCTAACAAACGATTGGGAGGAACATGCATCTACTCAAAGCGTAGATGAACCTTTGTGTTGCAGATAATTCAGGTTTTTTGAAGAGTTTCTTCAAAGGAGAAAGTTATGGCATTAGGTCATTCTAATCCAGTTATTGGTAAGCATCGAAGAGCAGTAGGCGTGTTCCCCGATCGGCGGATTGCAGAACAGGCGCTTTATGAACTCAGAGATTCGGGCTTTCCAATGGATCGAGTTTCGGTTATCACGCGAGAGTCTGTTCGTGATGATGAAATTGCTGGTGCAGATGTCAGTGATTCAGTTCAAGCCAGTCGGGCAGCGGCTCGTGTAGATAACAAAGCCGATGAAGGGGCCGCGATCGGAGCAGCAACAGGCGGCACATTGGGCGGTATTACGGGTCTACTAGTCGGTCTAGGAACCTTAGCAATTCCTGGCATTGGTCCGATTATGCTAGCCGGGGCAACTGCCACTGCTCTCGCTACAACGCTAGCTGGAAGTGCGATTGGTGCGGCAGCAGGTAGTATTCTCGGCGCACTCGTTGGTTTAGGAATTCCTGAAGAACGGGCGAAAGTCTACAACGATCGCGTTGCTCATGGAGATTACCTTATCATTGTGGATGGCACTGATGAGGAAATTGCCAAGGCTGAACGAATTCTTCAACCGCGTGGAATTGAAGAGTACGGCGTTTATGATGCACCAACTCCCATAACTCACAGAGACCATGACGCTGATTTGAGTCGCTACAAACATGCCGTGGGCAGTTTCTCAGATCGTCGCCGTGCTGAAGATGCGATCGCAGATTTACGGAATGCAGGTTTTCCTTTAAATCAAATCTCCTTAGCAGGTCACAATTTTGAACGGCGGGAATCCTTTGCTGGTGTTGATTTGCGCGATCGCCTTGAAGCAGTGCGCTATGGCATTCCGGTAGAGCGTGCCCACATCTATGACGATCGGCTGAATCGGGGTGATTATGTGGTGATGGTTAGAGGAACAAACGATGACATCCGCCGTGCTGCCACAATTCTCGATCGTCGCGGGATTCAAGATTGGCAGATCTACGAACCCACTTCTACGAACTCTCCAACCGCTTCCACTGCCAGAGTGATAGAACCAGTGAGCAACACACCAGATGTTTCTATTGTCGATCGACGGAATGAACTTCGCTAAGAACACGATCGTGAATTGCTCTAGCTGACCTAATGACATAGGAGCAAGATGATTTGAGCCTTGCTCCTGTCCCTTTTTATCCAATTTACTTTACTATTTCTGATTGAAGGAGTTTAACCATGAAACGGTTATCCGCATTACTGATTGGAAGTACATTGCTATTCGGAACAATCGCGTGTACTGATGCCAGAACTAGCTCGGATGCGCCTGATACAGTAAGTGAATCAACAGAAGCACCTGAACAAGACGAAGCGCAAGCCACTGAAGATGATGGTACGAGTGAAGTCCGTGAACGGCAAATTGAATCAGATATTCGCGCTCGTGAAGAACGGAATAATGTCACTGGAGGAGATACCGATCGCGCAGATGGTGATCTAGAAAGTGAAGTGCGTGGTAAACTGGAAGCAAATCTCCCTGCTAGCCAACTAACGGTCGATTCGGAAGAGGGAGTTGTCACCATTGTAGGAACCGTTCCAACACAGCCACAGTACGATCGGATTGAATCCCTAGCCAGGGAAATTAAAGGTGTCAAGGATGTAGTTGTGAATGTAGAAGTCGTTCCAGCACAACCCGACACTGATGCTCCTGAACAATAACCCTTTGTAAGGGCGGAAGGTATTTCGCCCTTTTGCATTATTATTATTTTATTATTTAAGGAATTAATCGAAGACCATCTATGTCCCTGTCAAAAACCAAGTCTTACGAACTCGTTGACGCTGATCCGTCGATCTCAGCTTCCCCAGCTTGGCAAATCAAGCTGCTCTATGATGGCGCATGTCCGTTGTGCTTACGGGAAGTCAATTTTTTAAGGAAACGAGATGCAGGGCGAGGTTTAGTCATGTTTGTAGACATTGCAGATGACGACTATATCCCTGACGCACACGGAGGAGTTGACTTTGAAACCGCAATGGGACGTATTCATGCCATACTCCCAGATGGCACAGTCATCCAAAATGTGGAAGTCTTTCGTCGAGTCTACGAAATTCTGGGAATGGGATGGATTTATGCTTTAACGAAACTCCCGATCGTCGGCTTTATAGTCGATCGACTGTACGATATCTGGGCAGACTGGCGGCTGAAACTCACTGGACGACCTGACCTAGCCACAATCATTACCGATCGCCAGCAGCGCATTGAATGCAAGACGCAGGGAGATTGCCGCCTGCCTTAGCGTATGAAAAGATTTTAATTCCAACTCTCTGATCGCTAGTAGCGTCGCCAGTAGCGTCTACCTTTCCAAAACACCCCAACAACCATGCCAATGAGAATTGTTTCGTTTAAAGTCACGATCGGCAGAGCCAGGAGCAGCGATTTTACAAGGATTGCCCCGATCAAACACAGCACAAGTGCCCACAAAACCGAAGCATTGAGAATCACTTCAGGGTAAACCCTTTCCAAGTAGTAAACGGCGAGTGCGCCAACCCCGACCGCGATCGCCAACACCATAAACGCCACCAACACTGGCGAAAACAGGATATCAACGGCATCCCGAATGGCTTGCGATTGCACATAGCCAAAAAATAAAAGAGACTCCAGGAGAGCCGTCGATAGAGCCGTTATCAAGGAAATAATCCCTAACTGTCTCCAGGGAAGATACTTTAATCGCTGCACGGCATTACTCGCAGGTATCAGCAGAATTGCCTCTATCCTAGCGCGACGAAGGACGATCGCACCTCTCCCTTGTCATCCCTTACACGACCATCTACCTTCTACTCAATACTCACACCCCGAACCGTTTTAGGCTTCGATCGACTCATCACTGGAGCTTGATCAATTTTTCTTGCTTGCACGTGATGCGCCTGAAAATGTTTTTGCCAAAGTTCAGGAGCATTCAGCGTTTCGCCCCCGTGATCGGTGAGGCGCTTCCGGACTTGACACAGAACAGGCGTGTTCACACAAGCTCCAGCAATAATCACCTGTCCTTTCGTTAAGGCAGGTAACTCTTTTAGGAGATCGCGTCCTGCCGCTTCAACTCCATACTTCAGGCTGTCTTGATCAACAGGATTGACAATTCGCATGATGAATTGGCTCATGCATTGGGACAGCACATCCGAATCCAGTTTGCCGGGGCGCTGCGTAATCAATCCGACGCCTAAGCCAAACTTGCGCCCCTCGCTCAGGATGGTTCGTAAGATCATTTTGCAGCGAGCGGGTTCGTGGGCGGGGGCGAAGCGATGCGCCTCCTCGATCAGAATGAACACTGGATAAGGCAAATAATTTTCGTCATCTGGCGTAATCAGTTCTTTTTGAGTATTCATCCGGGCTTGATTCGCTTGCCGGAGAATGGCGGCACAAATGACCTGCTGCTCTTCTTGGCTGATCTCATTCATTTGTAAAACCGTCACTTGCCCTGGTTCAAATAAATCCCTTGGCGCGAGGTGTTCAAGAGAATGGAAATACTGCGATCGTGCCAATCGATCGAGCTTCCATTCGATGGCTTGAGCCGAAGTCCCTACCTTCTCATTACCCTCATCATCTTGCGTCCGATCCGCCTCAAAGACCGCCGCGATCAAATCATTCACTCCCCATCGATAATCGCCAAATTTGTGTCGCTTCAGGATCGTGAAAGCTTTGTTGAGGATGGACTGTTGACGATCGCTCATCTGCGGCAACAGCGTCAGAATATCGTAGTAGTCTAGTGAGGAAACTCGAATGCGGACATCCTCTGGTGTCAGGACTTTCACCTGCGGCATATAACCATCGGCGGCTTTGAAGGCGGGATGTCCGCGCATCTGAGACAATGTGCCATATTCGCCATGCGGATCAAAGATCAAAACAGCGGCTCGGTTGTGTGGCAATAACAACTCTTCCACTAAAACGCCAGCCGTATACGATTTTCCCGCTCCGGTGCTTGCCAGAATTGCGATGTGAGTACTGACTAATTCCTTGACATCCAAGACGATCGGCACGGCTCCCGGATCGCGCAGCAGCAAGCCACCAACATAGGCTCCGCCAATCTGTCCCACCTGCTTTTTACTCAAAATTCGCATCAGCATCTCATCGCTGGCTAAACAGACCTTCGCGCCAGGGTCAGGCGTAATCCGAGGGTTCATAAAGCCTAACGCCGGATGGAAATAGCCAATCACATCGACCGTGACTTCATAAATTTCGGGGTTGGGATGGACAAAGCCCACCAACGCCGCGATCGCCTCTGGGCTGATTTCGGTGTCAGCAAAAATGCGATCGGGCAGATGATCGATTAAGCAACGCGCAGAAATTTTGCCCAAAATTTGCAGGGTTTCAGGTTGGGTAGACTGATCGGTCGATCGCGCTTCGTAGTAGACAAACTCGCCAATCTTGACATGACGATTATTGCCAGTAATAAAAACATATTGGTTCCCATTTTCTCCCGGTCCTTTAACAGTGCCGATCGCGGTAGAAACAGAGAGAGCAGGATGCGTTGAAGTCATAAGCGCCTGAACCAAGAAAATCAAGTACAACAGAGAATCTTCATCCAATTCGTACTGACACGACGAAGGAATGGAACCCGCTTAAACGGAGCCGCAACAAACGTAGGGAATTCACGGATACTGTTCGGCTCTAGAGCGTGTAATCTAAATCCAGTTGAGTTGTCTACCAGGCTACCGCTAACGTCCAGATTGTCGTTCATTCATCCTTGTGAATTGCCAATGATATCTATGACCATCCGATGTCTGCGATGTCAATCACCTCGCTCATGCCCTCGTCTGCTAAAGCTTAGCTTAGTTGGGTGAGGGATAGATCAATTGAACTTATCTTAGTCTGATTTAATCCTTCTGAACGGATATTTCAGGCAACTCTACGTTGCATTTGTGTCTACTTGCGGGTTAGCCTCATTCAGTCACTTAGTTCAGCCCTACTGCCTAGAACGATACCGATAAAAGATGGATTGCCAACCGCAACTCAAGCTGATGAGAGATACCGCTCTTAGACTAGATGCTTTGATCGGGTGGATTGAGAAGTTTAATCGTCCTCAATCGATCGTCACAGAAATAGATGCCCCACTAGCAACGTCCCCAATGCAAGCGGAAGAGGTTCAGAGTATCCCCCCCCTTGAGCAGCGCCTTATCCAGGTGTTTCTAACCAGCCAAAATCTCCAAGAAGCGTTGTTTGGATTGGCAAAGATTATTGGAGAGTCGTTTTTTGCCGAGTGTTGCCTGATTGTCCCACAGTCAATCAATCAAACCGCATCTCAAGCGATCGGTTGGTTTCTTGATCCGTCTCTATCGTCTACTCCGCCAGTTGATGATCTCTTAAGCCTGCTCAATCATTCAGCGATTCAGCAGCAACTCTCAACAGAACCCTTTGTGACTGCTGACCTTCGATCGTGGCTCTCCTCTACCCAACTCGCCCCAACTCAATCCCAGAAAAAGGCAGCATCTCCATCAGGAAATTCTCTTCAGTTCAGGGCATTTTTGGCAATCCAAACCCACTTTCAAGGACAGGTTAATGGCATCATTGCCCTGATGCGCTCCCAACCGTATGAATGGAAGGAGGCAGATGTGCGATTACTCAAAACCCTATCCCCTCAAGTTGCAATTGCTATCTCGCAAACTCATCTAGAACGGCAAGTGCAGCAACAGATCCGATATCAGGCTCTCATCGATCAACTCAACACCGCCATCCGAAGTACTTGGGATCTCGATCGCATTTTTCATCTGGCAGTGGAAGGCACAGCCACCATCTTGCAGGTGAGCCGAGGCATGATCTTGCTGTTCAAATATGCCGATCCTCTACAACGTAGTCGCAATTCTCAAGGGATTCCCAAAGCAAAAGCAGCCATAGCGGCAGAATGGACACAACAAGGGATATGCGATCGATCTGCGAAGCCAACATCCACCGCACCTACCACCGAGGCAGAACTCAATGCCTCATTTTGGGCGTCTGATTGCCCCCTTTGCCAAAAAATTTTAACGAGCAACGCAGAGCCTATCCTATTTCCAGATTATGCGTCTGGTGATCAGTTCAGTTCTGAGGAGATTGACCTGAAAGATGCGATCGCCCCTATCTTTCATCTCAAAACCTTACCGTCTCTGCTGCTAATGCCTTTAGAGAATCAGGGAAAGAGTTTAGGCTGTCTCGTGCTTCAACATCATCAGCATCGATTATGGCTACCAGAAGAGGTGGCGTTTGTCAAATTAGCGGTGGCTCAGCTTAGCACAGCTATCATTCAGACTCGTACCCTCCAACAAATTCAAGCGGTTGTTCAAGAGCGAACGGCTCAACTGCAACGCAGTCTGGAAGTACAAGCGAAACTGTACGAAAAAACCCGTCAGCAAGTCGAACAACTCCGACGGTTAAATCAGGAGCGGGAAGAATTCCTCAGCACTGTCAGTCATGAACTCCGCACTCCACTGACCAGTATGACGCTGGCAATCCGGATGTTGCGTCAAGCAGATCTATCGCCTGATCGTCAAGCAAGATACCTGGATATCCTAGAGCAACAGTGCATTCAGGAGACAAATTTAATTAATGATCTGCTGGCATTGCGAAAGCTGGAGACGAATTCGACATCAACCCACTTGCAAAAACTAGATGTTCGGTATTTGATTCGAGATATTGTTCAGTCGATCGAAGAAAGTTGGCTGGAGAAAAACCTGAAATTGTTCCTTGATTTACCTGACAAACCGCTATCGCTATACACCGATTCAGAAAGCCTTAGCCGAATCTTGATCGAGCTATTGACGAATGCTCGGAAATATTCTGACCCCGATACGATCGTCCGTTTCAAGGCAATCCATGAAGCGAGTTTACCCAGCAACCAGGTAATTCTGACACTCACCAATAGCGGGTCAGGAATTCTACCAGAGGAGCTACCCCACATCTTTGAGAAGTTTCGTCGGGGTCAAGGGGTAACAAAGAAGGCGATTCAGGGAACCGGATTAGGGTTGGCATTGGTCAAAGGATTAGTGGAGCATCTAAGCGGGACAATTATGGCATCCAGCTATCCTCTGGAACAAACTGGAATTTGGGAAACCTGTTTTACCCTAACCCTGCCTCAATGCCCTGATGAGATGATGCATGCAATTTCTTAACGAATTTTGCACGGATGGATACCGTAAAGTTGGGTAATGAGATTGGGTAACCTATTTATAAGGGTCATACATTGAATACAGTACCGGGATGAGTATGAATTCCGAATTTGAGCTATCGATCGCCACTGACATCGCCAATGACGCTAGCCTAGATGCAGGGCTGGATTCTGCCGAGAATAACTTTTTGGCAGAAATCGGACAAGATTTACCCCTGCAAGAGGTAGAAGTTTGGACTGAAAAAGCCGAGGGACGGCAGCGACAAATTACAGCGATGATTCGGATTCCTCACCCAGCCGAGAAAATTTGGCAAATTCTAACAGATTACGATCACCTCGCTGATTTCATTCCCAACCTGGCAGAAAGTCGGCAGATTAACCATCCACAAGGCGGCATCCGGATCGAACAAATGGGGGCGCAGTCTTTTCTAAAGTTCAAATTCTGCGCTCGTGTCGTCCTGGATATGATCGAGCAGTTCCCCAGTCGCATTGACTTCAAAATGGTTGAGGGAGACTTCAAGGTATATACCGGAAGTTGGATACTTCAGCCTTTCACGTTAGCAAATGGCGCTGGCGTTGAACTCTATTACACTGTATCCATCTTGCCGCCCCGTACAATGCCGATCGGTTTAATTGAACGCCGCCTCAAGCATAGTTTGACCCTCAACTTGTCAGCAATCCGGCAACGGGCGGAGATTTTATTTAGTTGATAAGTTCACCAATTTCATGGCGGCTCAGGAATATTACCCTGTAAAATCTTGCCTCTCGACTGGGCATTATAGGCACATCTAGATCTAACTAGATCTAAATCTTCTAGACCTAGCTTAAAACCCGATCGACACTCAGAAATAGAGAGGCATATGGTGTTACAGACTAATGGAATACAGAAAAAGGCAACTCGTCCATCTGACTATGCAGCCGTGAGTGGGTTGAAGAACGATCGCTCCGCTTCACTTGATTCTCCACTTCGCCTATCAGCAAAAAACCGTCCTAGAGCCAGCGAACCCGGAGGCACCCTTCCGACCGCTCGATCTCTTGGCACTCTTCCTGGTAAACGCGCTGCCCGAAATACCGTCAGCAAAAGAGATACCGATATTTTTAGCCTAACTCTTAACGACCTCGGCAATGTCACTGTAACGGTTAAGAACCTATCTAAAGTTAATCTTTTTGCCTCTTTTCTAGACAATCGAGGGAGAGTGCTTTCCTATGAGGGCAATCGTCAATTTACGTCCCTTAATCCTGGTGAGGAATTGAAAACTACCTACGAAGGTATTGCAGCCGGAACCTATTACCTGCGATTTCAGAGCCGAGATAACGGAAATAATGCATACAAACTGACGCTATCTGCATCAAATACTTTCCCTGCGGTTCCAGACTGCGGATGTGGCATTTGATGGGGAGATGGGGGAGATGGGGGAGATGGGGGAGATGGGGAGA
>JAAUSF010000248.1 GCA_012033255.1 Cyanobacteria bacterium RU_5_0 | reverse complement strand
TCCTGTAGGAAGGTGCGATACTATGAAGTTAACCTAAGAGAACCCTTTAGGGTGTGCTGGGGAGTTCTCTGATGTCCTGCATTTCTGTCGCAAGTAGCGGAGTTGGTTATGGGATTTTTGACCGACTTGGGCGAGTAGTTCGAGCCAACTTGAACAGTCTAGTCAACCAAGCCGAAGATCCAGAGAAAATTCTGGAACAGTCCGTGCAAGATATGCAGGACGACTTGATTCAGCTACGACAAGCGGTAGCACAAGCGATCGCTACGCAAAAGCGAACTGAACGTCAGGCGTCTCAAGCCGATGCAACGGCCGAAGAGTGGTATCGACGCGCACAGTTGGCGATGCAGAAGGGAGATGAAAACTTGGCACGAGAAGCCCTGACTCGCCGCCAATCTTATCAAGATACGGCAACTGCTTTGAAGTCGCAGATTGATCAGCAGCGATCGGTTGTGGCGAAATTGAAAGAAAACATGGTGATGCTGGAGAGCAAGTTATCTGAGGCGAAAACCAAGAAAGATATGTACATTGCGCGGGCGCGATCGGCAAAAGCCTCACAGCAGCTTAACGAAATGCTGAATCGCGTTGGCACGAATAGCGCGATCGATGCTTTCACCCGCATGGAAGAGAAGGTGCTGCAACTGGAATCTCAAGCCGAAGCGATCGCTGAATTGAACAGTGGCGATGATGTGGAAAAACGCTTCAAGGCATTGGAAAGTGATGGTGATATTGATGCTGAACTGGCAAATTTGAGAGCAAAGCTGTCAGAAGGCGGAAAACCTGCTGCTAGCTTACCTCCCAGCACCTCTACTGAGTCTTCTAAGCTATCGATCGACGATGAACTCGAACAACTCCGCGCCAAGTTGGAAGACAGCTAAATCAATCAACCAAAATAAATGGTGTAACCAAAATAAATGGTGCCACTTTAGAAATGCCTAATCTTCCTCAAGTGATAACCGTTTAGAGCCTATCCGAAAGCCTATTTTTTAGGTGGGCATTGCTCTTCAGGTAGGCACAAGACCTACCCCTACCCTTGGGTTCAAATGGTTTCATCGCTTCATTCCTAAAGGGTAGGCACAAGACCTACCCCTACCCTTGGGTTCAAATCGTTTCATCGCTTCATTCCTAAACCACTTGTTTTGCCTGGTATTGGATCAATTCACTGGGTTTCATAGCCCCATATTCGGTGATGATGGCAGTGATTAACTCGGCCGGAGTGACATCAAATGCTGGATTATAGAACTCGACTCCGGGAGGACAGATTAATGTGTCTCCAATTTTATAAACCTCAGAGGGATCGCGTTCTTCAATCGGGATTTGGCTGCCATCACTTAGTTTGAAATCCACCGTGGACAAGGGAGCCGCCACGAAGAAAGGAATAGTATGGGCTTTGGCAACCAGCGCCAGACTGTATGTTCCGATCTTGTTAGCAGCATCTCCGTTAGCGGCAATGCGATCGGCACCTACCACCACCGCATCGATCCTGCCTTGTTTCATGCAGTGAGCCGCCATACTGTCGGTGATCAGTGTGGCGGGAATGCCCTCCTGGACACATTCCCAGGTCGTTAGTTTTGCACCCTGTAAGCGAGGTCGGGTTTCATCGGCATAAACCCGTTCTAAACGTCCTTCTCGCCACGCCGATCGCACCACCCCCAGAGCCGTGCCATAGCCAGCAGTTGCCAATGCGCCAGCGTTGCAGTGAGTCAACAGACGCAGTTGAGTCGGATACGCAGGTAAAATGCTCAGCCCGTGATTGCCAATTGCCTGACAGGTTTCTATGTCTTCAGTGTTAATGGCTTGGGCCGTTTCTAGTAAAACTTGTTTGAGGTAATCAACGGGGCCAACCGTTTGCCGAGCCGTTCTCAGCATCCGATCGATCGCCCAAAACAAATTCACGGCAGTTGGTCGGGTCGTTCGTAGTTTTTCGGCAACCGCTTCTAACTCCACAAGAAACTGATCACGGCTTTCAGTATGAATTTCTCGCGCTCCTAGATACATTCCGTAAGCTGCTGCCACTCCAATCGCTGGCGCACCCCGAACAATCATCGTTTTGATCGCTAATGCCATGTCGTCACTACGGCTAATCTCGACGACCGCGAATTCTGTCGGCAGATGGGTTTGATCGATTAAACGAACATGATCTTGATACCAATAAACCGGATAGACTTGGCTAGAAAAGGGTGTACTCATCGGTTGGAAGCTTTGATTTTGCGATGCGGATTAATAGAGTTCGTCTCCACTATACTCTTTTGGAAAACAGCATGGATATCTCAAAAAGACAAAGCAGAACTCTCTAAACTGGTAAGCTAAACCACTTTCAATTTGCACATACAAATTCTCAGAGTAATGACTGAAACCCACGTGAATTTACCGTCGCTTCATACTCAAAATCCGTTGGGGCGATTCTCCGATCGCGCTGAGGACTACGCCAAATATCGTCCGACCTATCCGGCAGAAGCGATCGACTTGATTTTGCAAGGACTTGAAGAACCCACCCAACTCGTTGTAGCGGACATCGGGGCGGGTACTGGAATTTCTTCGCGGTTGATTGCCGATCGAGGTGCGAACGTGTGGGCGATCGAACCGAATCCAGCGATGCGACAGGCTATCACTCCCCATCCTCTCGTCGAGTTTCGGGATGGCATTGCCGAGCAAACCGGCTTACTCGATCAGTCTGTGGATTTGGTACTGTGCTGTCAGTCTTTCCATTGGTTTGACAAACCTGTGGCGTTAGCGGAGTTTCATCGGATTCTCAAACCATCTGGACGGGTTGCCCTCATGTGGAATAACCGCAATGCAGAAGATCAGTTCACTCAGGACTATTCTGACGTGATTGGAAAAGTTGCCGATCGCACGGTCTTCGATCGCAAAGGAGACACCACCTCAAACCCGTTAGCTGATAGCCTTTTATTCGCCAATTCTCGTTCTCATATCCTTTTCCAAACTTACCGTTTGAATCAAGATAGCTTGATTGGTCTTGCGCTTAGCACCTCCTATATTCCTAAGCAGGAAAATGTTTGTGAACACTTGATCGCGGATCTACAAATGCTCTATCAAAATTGGATCAACCCAGCAGCCGGAGACTTCGTAACGATATCCTACCGGGTAAGCCTTCATTTGGGCGATCGTTCTCGCTAATCACTATTTTCAGGTGGAACTCGGTCTGAAATCACGGGAAGAAATTCCTGAGCGCAGATTTACCCCGCAAGAAATGATGGACTATTATCGCCAACTTGATAAAACTCCTGAATCCTCAAAGCTACGCGGCTTTACTTCATCTGCTGAGAAAACCCAGAAGAGTAAGAAAACGGCTAAAAAGAAGAAGCGCAAATGAGCACCAGATTGCTATAACTGGCGTAGTTGATTGTGAGGGTTATGAGGTATCAACACTTTCTAGGAGTAGAACTGGTGGGCATTGGTTTAGGCTTAGGTTTGATATTGGGAATTGCTAGCGAATCCGATGCCTTACCCCCCATCACTACACAACCTCTAGAGAACGCGATCGCCCCTCTCCCTATCTCCCACTCTGCCACCGATCTCATTCCCCCATCCCCTCACCTCCTCACCTCCGAACTGCCGCCAGAACAACTCGATCTCGACCCCGAAATCATCGAAGATAGCCCTGTTTTACAACGTTGGCTGGAAGAAGTGCCTGATGTGCAATCTGACATTCGCCATGATCCTAGTTTTCGGACTCGCATCCGCTTGGGCTATTCGCAATTTCCATCTACTGATCAGGCGGCTGGTATCACCATTGGGATTGAAGATGTGTTTGTGGGGCAAACCGGCTTAACCGTGAGTGCAGATTATCAAGCCGCCTTTGATGCCGATCGCGAGGCTTATGGGGCTGATTTACGCTACTACATCCTTCCCTTGGGCAGCTATGTGAATGTGGCTCCAGTGGTGGGGTATCGATCGGTGGAAGGTGAAGATTACAATACCAATGGTATGAATATAGGTGTCCGACTAATGCTGGCACTTTCGCGAACCGGAGCCGCCGATATTTCCCTAACTCAAAGTTGGGTCGCTCCGGGTAGCAATGAAGAAGTCGGCATCACAACCCTCTCTATGGGCTATGCCATCACCTCTCATCTACGAGTAGCGGCTGACCTGCAAAAGCAAAATGCTCCAGAAGAGAAGGATAGCCGTGTGGCGATCGTTTTGGAATGGATGCTTTAGAAATGCTGCAATTTCAACCCCCCGGATTTGGCCAACAGGTAATCAAAACATCGCTTGGTGTGATGGCATACTATACGCCTGTTGGGGCACCGTGGCGATCGTTCCCCAGTGAAGGGCAAGATTTACCGCCGATCGTGTTTCTGCATAGTTTGGGCGGCGGATCATCGGCTTATGAATGGTCAAAAGTGTATCCAGCGTTTGCCCCGAACTATCGCATCATCGCGCCTGATTTAATTGGTTGGGGACAATCTGCCCATCCTGTCCGCAACTATCGCGTTGATGATTATCTCACCATTGTGACAGAACTGCTGGAATCCTTAGATGCACCCAGCAATTCTCAGTATGGTGAAAAGATGTTCAAGCCGTGGAAATGCCTGTATTGTAAAAACATCTGAGAGAACCAAGAGAGCCAGAACCATTGCAAGAGCGGGGTTTATTTGACACGATAGTCGGT
>JAAUSF010000011.1 GCA_012033255.1 Cyanobacteria bacterium RU_5_0 | reverse complement strand
TGCGAGCAGGATGGGGGATGGGGGATGAGGGATGAGGGGATGAGGGGATGGGTGGATGGGTGGCGAAACCTCTATGACACTGTTGCCTATAGCCTAGATCCCGATCGCAGCGATCGAACGACACACGGACTCAGCACATACACCATACACACCAGATCAAACACCATCTCAAACTGCTGAAACGCTCTGCCGTAGTAGCGATCGTCCCAATAGCTGACTGGGCTGCTGAAGCGAATCGTCCAACTGAGTGGAAATAGGAGCAACGGTCCATCATCTGCATGAGTGAAAATATCAACGATCGAATGTAGCGAGCAGGCAAGCAAGAACCAAAACAACCAACGCGAACGAGAATTGATATTACGACGCGATCGCCATATGATTGCCAAGCTGACTAACAATATGAGCGGAGAATGCAGAAAGTTGTGACTAGCAATCCAAATGGGATTGTGAAAATACAAATCATCAAACATTAAGCGAAACGTCTCTGCTACACTCCAACCTAAAATGTAGTGATAGTAAATCATCCCACCGAGCGACAAAATCCACAACGGCAGATCTGGAGCCACAGAGCCGAGTAGGAAAGCACTCCGGACGATCGGCACTCGCGGCAATGCCCGATCTAAGACGGCGGTCATTAAAAAATGGGAAGGAGTATTCATGTGTGGTTTCGATCTGATTTGTCAATAGCTTGAAGATTAATTGCAAAAGGTTCCGTTGACAAATATAGCTAAGTGCTGAGTTCTGAGGACTGAGTGCTGAGTCAGGATGGATTGACCGTTTGCCTTTCAGCCTTTTAACCACGCTGGCTATTGCCATAGTAGACAAGCTAAGATTGTGCCCAAGCTTAGGTATTGAACTATGGAACCTTTTTATTTTCAGCCCAAGGCATTTGGCTATCATGCTTACAACGCCTACTCGTTAGCCTTAGTTTCTCTTCTAGCCTATGAGCGCGACACAGAAAAAGCAGAACAGCAGGGACGATCGTGGGGCTTTGAACAGGTCTATTTCTTTGACGAAAAGGAGACTCAGGCAATCTTGCTTGCTAATCACGAAAAAATAATCGTTGGATTTCGCGGTAGTGAAACTGTTTTGGAAGACTGGATTACAGATTTCAAGATTCGTAAAACCTCTAGCCCGTGCGGTAATGTTCATCGGGGGTTCAAAGCAGCCTTAAATCCTATTTGGACGGGCATTGAAGAAACGATCGAACAGTTGAGAGATCCGCTTCCTCAACGCAAGCAGCAGACTTTATGGTTCACAGGACACAGTTTGGGCGGTGCGCTAGCGACGATGGCAACCGCATTCTGCAAGTTTAACGAGCAGCCGATCGTCGTCAATGGGCTATACACCTACGGACAACCACGGGTTGGCAGCGAGAAATTTGCCGCCAACTTCAACGCGGCATTCAAAGGGCAAACCTTTCGCTTCGTTAACAACAATGATGTTGTAACCCGTGTTCCACCTAGTATCTGCGACTATAGCCATGTAGGGCAATTGAAATATTTCAATCAGATCGGAGAATTCAAGAGCGATGCTGACCTGGGCTGGTGGAGTACTTTCTGGGATCGGCTTGATGGGCATCTGGAAAGTTTTCACCGCCGTAGTCCTGATAGCATTGATGATCACAGATTGATTTTTGGCAAAGAAAAGGGCTACATTCCTTTTTTGAAGCGTCATCGGGATAAGTGGGAAGTAGAGCAACGGCAAAAGGGGTTGTTGTCGCCCGGATCGCCATAACGCAAAAAACAAGGGCGATCGACGATCGCCCTCAAATGTCTCTGATGCATGTCTCTGAGGCAAATGTCCGTTAATTACAATCGCTCACCTGTGCCACCATCAGCCGGATCAAGAAAGGGGCGAAGATCGATGCTGTCACGACGAGTGCTAGGTTGACGATCGCCACCCGAAAGATTGGGCATATCAACGCCGATCGCATCCCCAACGGCATCTCCAATTTGGTTGAGCAAATCGTCGCCTCCACCGGAATAGGTGACAACGCCACTCGTCTGTTCTCCGCTATCGGCGATCGTCAGGTTGCGGAAGACGCGATCGCGAGTTTCCAGTGGATCTTGTCCGGGTGGCACTGTCAGCACAATCCGACAGCTTGGATTTTCCTCCGTTGTGACGCAGACAATATCGTAGCCGTTCTCAACCGAAGTTCGCATTTCCAGCAGTCCATCCGGGCGGTAGGATTCTAAGCGACGGCTGATCTCATTGCAACGGCGATCCTCGCTCCAGCCACCCCCTAGGGCGATCGGCGTTGCCCATGCATAAGACTCTCCTGGTTGGCTGATAGGGTGATACATCACTGTGTATTGTCCATTTTCCGACTCACAAGTAAACCGAGACTCACTGGCAGATTGAGGCGCAGAGGTAGAATCGGGTTCATCTGAACTCGTTTGAGCCAGAAGTAACGCAGAACTGGGATTGGCGAACGCCGCTCCACTGCTTGCTAACAGCACAGCAACGCTGGTAAACAAACCAGATTTGACAAACTTCAACGATGCTAGTTTCGGCATAATCAAGCCCTCTCAATGATTCTTATGGGGTCAACGATAATCAGATTTACGCACCCTGGAACACCAAACTTGACCTCTTTCGAGAGGGGGCGATCGCAAGAAAAGAGGTATTCTATAGGCTGGCGCACGAATTGAGACGAATGGCTCTAGATAAAGGTGCCCGTTTTAGAGGAGATTTTTGAAAAATTTATCAATTAACTGAAGTTATGTAATTCCGGAAAGTTGACGTAAAGATTTATAAAAGAATGGGTGTGTCTCTTGTTACAATATATTTCTGGAGAAGGATGTTCTGTCTTTGTAGATATCCTTATACCCACTGCCGATTTGGGAGCGCGCAGGTAGGGTTTCTTCCACGTGAGAAAACGACGCAACATCAATTGGTTTAGACTGGCTAACAACGGAGCCAGTCTTTTTTTGGATATATTTTTTCGCTTATGGTAATCCCTTCTTCAACTCTCACTTCAGCCCTCAAAGAATGGGCAGTTGCGGTTGATGCACTGGCTCAAGGACAGACGATCGTATTGCTGCGGAAAGGCGGCATCCGAGAGCAAAGCGGTTCATTCACAGTCGATCGCTCCCGCATTTGGCTGTATCCCACCTATGAACACCAAAAGCCCCACTTCCTTAAGCCCGAATATGCCAATCAGGTTACTCCCGTTGCTTCTGGGTGGCATCCAGAGGCGATCGACATTCAAGCTTGGGCAGAAATCACCCACCTCTTTCAAGTGAGCGAAGCCGCGATCGTGGAGGCTCTGATGCCTTTTCATGTCTGGAATGCGGAATTTGTTTCAGAACGCCTGAAATGGAAGCCTAAATCGCCACTTTTTGTGCTGTTGCTGCGCGTATATCGGCTACCAACTCTGCAACGCATTCCCTATCGCTCTGAATACGGAGGCTGCAAATCGTGGATTGAGCTAGGAACAGAACTTTTACCTGTTGAAGCAAAGCCTGTGTTGACTGAAGAAAGCTACTTGAGTCAAGTTAGAGACATTCACCGCCTGATTGCAAACTAATTTGCAGGCGATCGAAATATGTTGTCCCGCATCTAATCTGCATCAGTGGACGGGCAAGATGCCCATCCCACAAGAACGGTTCATCGACAATTCTCCAATTCTCGAACTTCCAGATCACGCAGATGCAAATTGAGGGCATTAATCGAAACCTGAATTTCGCGGACTGATAATGCCAGTGAAGTAATCATCAAAATTAAGCTGATGCCAAAGAGGATTTCACCGAGTCGCTGTTGTCCGGCAAACAGAACGAACATACAGATCACGCAAAGTAAGAAACTAGAAGCTCCGACTGCTTGCATATCTCGAATCAGACGAATTCGGTAGCGCAGGCTGGCAATTTCCTGAATGATGAACGGATCAGGTTTAGTGGTATAAGAGGCATGAAGGCTACGGATTACAGTCGCTAGCGTCAGGAAGCGGTTTGTATAGGCTAATAACAGCAGTGAAATAGCCGGAAAAAGCAGTGCGGGTGTTGTGAGAGTAAGTTCCATCGTTGATGTTCGAGATATGTTTCACAGGATCACACTAAATTCACGATTCATTTTTGCCAATTGATTGTTGACTGTTCTTTCATTTTTTCATAGTAGTGACCGAAGTATGGAGCGAAAACAAGTTTCGACTGGAACCCCTTGGGAAGCGATCGTTGGATACTCAAGAGCCGTGCGAGTTGGTGCGTTTGTCTATGTAGCAGGAACGACAGCCGCCGATGTAAACGGAGAGATTCAACACCCTGATGATCCGTATCAGCAAACCGTGTACATTTTGCGAAAGATCGAGTCTGCTCTGCAAGCGGTAGATGCCCGATTAGAACATGTTGTGCGCGTTCGTATTTATGTGACAAACATCGATAACTGGCAGCAAATTGCTAAAGCACACCATGAGTTTTTTGAGCAGATCCGTCCGGTTAATACACTGGTAGAAGTTAGCCGTCTGGCAACTTCAGATATGCTGGTCGAAATAGATGTAGATGCGGTGGTTTTGGAAGAATGAAGAATGAAGGATGAAGGATGAAGGATGAAGAATGAAGAATGAGGGGAATGAATGAAAACATATGATTGGATTGTGGTAGGCGCTGGATTGGCGGGATCGGCGCTGAGCTATGAGTTGGCAAAAGTAGGATTCTCGGTTTTGCTGTTAGATCAGTTTGCCGCACCGCAGAATGCAACCCGATATAGCTATGGCGGAATTGCCTATTGGTCTGGGACAACGGAGTTAACTCAACAGATTTGCCAGGAAGGCATTGAGTTACATCGGACTCTATCCGCTGAGTTGGATGGGGATACTCGGTTTCGCGAGTTGGATTTATTATTGACTGTTGCACCCGATCGCGACCCCACCCAGGTTGCTGCCGTGTATGCCAATTGCGCCATTCCCCCAACAATACTGAGTTCTGATGCGGCTTGTGAAATCGAGCCATTGCTGGAGCGAGGGGCGATCGCGGCTGCACTCCATCTTCCGCATGGGCATATCTCTCCTGAAGCTGTTATTAATGCCTATCAGCAAGCATTCCTTCGGTTGGGTGGCACTATTCAACTCGGTCAGGTGACACGATTCATCAAATCTAGACGGCAAGTCAATGGCGTTGTCACCCAGGTAGCAAGCTATGAAAGCGGAAATGTAGCCATCTGTGCGGGTGGGATGTGTAGGGCATTGTTGAAGACGGTAGATTTGCCAGTGCGCCACTATTTCACGCAAGCAGAACTGGTGGAAGCGCGATCGACAGAGGTGCAGATGCGATCGATGGTCATGCCTGCTGAACTACAACGGTTTAAGATGGAAGCGAATGCGGGTCGCGTCGAAACGGATGCCCTTTGGGATGAACCGGGTCATGAAATTACGCCGCCGATCCTCGATGTGGGCGTGGTTCAGTTTCAAGATGGTACGTTGCGGATGGGACAAATCAGCCGAACATTGACTGATCCCAATGCTCCAGTGGAGGCAGCGCAGAGTGAGCAAGCCATTCGCAACGAGGTGGGTCATGTGTTGCCCGCCTTGAAGAACTTATCAGGTGAATGGTATTGCTGTTTAGTGGCGTTTAGTAGCGATCGGCTCCCTCTGATTGGCTCTCTGCCCAACACCGAAGGCATTCATCTCTTCTCTGGTTTTAGCAATCCCTTTGCAATTTTGCCCCCGCTAGCACGTCGCTTTGCTCATCACATCAGCGGACAACCCGATGCCACAATCCAGCAACTCTCGCCTAATCGATTCAGCCAAACCTAAACAGAATCCTAATCTCGACGCAATGATTTAAATCCACGATCGAATATCAGCTACACTAAGCTTAATAGAACCGCTCCTCGATTTCCTCGATCAATCTTAGCGAACCATAGTTAGCGAACCATACAACCTGAGAACAACAGTTATGACACTGATTGCAGCCTCACTCGCAACCTTTCTGAATATCTACTTTGTCCTGATCATTATTCGTGTCCTATTGAGTTGGTTCCCGACCATTGACTGGTATAACCAACCCTTCAGGGCGCTGAGCCAGATTACAGACCCATACCTTAACCTGTTCCGGGCAATCATTCCCCCCCTGGGCGGCATGGATTTCTCCCCAATCTTGGCGATTCTCCTGCTTCAGTTCGTCGCTCAGGCACTTGATTCACTGGCTGGGCCTGGATCATCCTTCGTCTAAGCTAGTCGCTCTTTTTTGATTTCATATCAAATTCGGTTGATCGATTATCGCATATGGTACGGGCGAACCGCCGTTCACCCGTACATAACATAATCTATGCAGATTTCATATCATTCTAATATCATTGCCGTATCGGCATCGATCGGCTCAGCATTGAATGTAGGATAATAGCTGGCAACGATCGCAATCATCAACCACCACAAGGTGCTGACTTGAGGACGATACCAAACTGTATCCACCAATCCATGAGCCAGCATTCCTAACATCGTTGCAACCGTTGCCATGAGCCAGAATCCTTCTCGATTTTGACTCAGCCGTAATCGTTGGATCTGCCGCCAACCTTGAGTCAGCGTTACGAGCAGCATCCAAAAGAAGCATCCCAAGCCAATTAAGCCAGTTTCTACAGCGATCTCTAGAAGCACAGAATAGGCGCTGAGAGCGGTGTAGCCCGTTTGCTGATAGCGAGGATAGATGCGGTTAAACACATCGTTACCCGGGCCAATCCCTAAAACTGGGTGATCTTTGATGATTTCAATCACTGACAACCAGACATTTAGCCGGAAATTGTTGCTGCTGTCTTCCCGTCCGACAAAAATGCTAGCCACCCGATCGCGTAGCGGCTCCACGGTCATCACGGCAAAGAATACCAGTGCGGCGGTGACACCTAAAACGATCGGCAGTGCCCAAATCCGCCAGAAACGCGGCAGATAAACGCTAAACCAATGGACAAGGAACAGCAAAAGGACAAATCCGGCAACGACAAACCCAATCCAACCGCCTCGGCTGAAGGTGAGAATTAAACAAGCCGAATTCACGACCCACATCAATATCGCCAGCAGTTTCGGTACCCAGTGTCTCCACGCAAAGACTGCTGCTGCGCTAAAGATCACCGCAGGCAGCAAATACGCTGCCAACAAGTTCGGGTTGCCTAAGAAACTATAAACTCTGGTCGTTCCAGCTAAAGTGGATTCTGGATCAACCCAAGTGGCTAAAGCGTTAGCACCAAAGAACCACTGACGCATCCCAGCAACACTTACGATTTGGGCAGTCAACAGGTAAACTGCAATCAAGAGGGAACGCAGCCGGGGCGATCGCAACACCCGCGCTAGCAAGGCAAACAGCACTAAGTAAAGCGTTAGATTCCGCCATCCCTCAAAAAATGCGGCTGCCCTTACTGGAGACACGGCTGTGGCAATGGACGCAATCCCCCAATACAGCAACACTGGCAGATGAATGGACGTGATCCCCGTCCCAGATTCCTCATCGTCTGACAGGGTAAGCAAAACCCAATATCCGGCACAAGCGACCAGCAAAATTCCAATTAAGGTGGTTGAGACGTAGGGAGCGATCGCAAACACCATGATGGCAAGGAGTGCCCCCACTGCATCTGCCCATTGCATCAACCAACTGCCCTTCCGCCATGTTCGCAGCCACCCGATCGGAGTGTGCAAATAACTCACGTGACTCCATTGCTGCAACGGAAGATTCGTCAGGGTGAACCACTGCCAAACTGAATTCATAGCTCACATAACGTACTTTTTTCTAAATCAGGAGTGATTGCTCCTCTGATGGGATAATCCCTCCGTCATTATCCTCAAAAACCTTTAGTTCTGATGCATCAACTTTTTCTCTAAACGTAAAGATAGATTTACAATTCCTGATAAGTGTTTATACAGGATGAATGATCATTGATTATAGGGTTGAATAAAACCTTTTTGGACAAGGGAACTTGTTTAGCTGATCGATCGCCTAATTTTCTCAGGCCTAATTTTCTCAGGCATAAAGTAGTTAAACAGGGTGAATTACACATCTTGTGGGATGGGCATCTTGCCCGTCCGGGTGGGTGTTCGCGAAGCGTGTCCGTAGGACTATGGATACCCACCCCACAATTAATTAGGTTCACCTACATAACAGGTTTACAGAACGTTAATCTAAATTCGGTGACAAAGCCAATTTCTAATAAGTGCTGATGTGAGTTGAGCAACACAAAGTGAACGCGCTCGATCGCATTTAGGAAAGATTATTAGGAAACGCTTATTTAAGGTCATACCGTTCTCTTCAGATTCATACTTCTTTAATCACGATTTAACATTGTTTTCAATGCATTACCCATCACAATCATTGAATCCGTAAAGTTGCTTAATTAACTCAACATAAACCATTGTTCACTTGTATTTGACACCGTGAGCTTGCTCAATTTATTCCTCTATTAATAGCGACTGGAGAGTGCTAAATGTCGGCAGTGCAAGGATTTAAGCGACGGGATAGAACTTCACAAATGTTTAGCTTCTATGAAGCCCTTTATTGTTCCTGATCACAATACAGCAGGGATGTATCTGGAAATAGAACGATACGGATACTTCCCATGCTCACATCCATCCGCACAACGTTAGCCAATCCACTCTTGAATATAAGCCAAATTCCTGATCAAGAAATTGGTTTTCATCGAGGAAGTGGACGATGAAATCCTGTTAATCATCATTCTAACTTCAACTGCAATTCTATAAGGTTCAGTTTGAAGAAATGATGAAGTGGTCACGCAATGAATCAGGCATTCCTGATGAGGGTTGGTAGAGTTAACTTTGCGACAAGCGCCTGACTGGTTTGGTTAGGTTGCTCTATATTGCTGTCGTGATAAACCTGCTCATGTAAGAAATGCCACTCTTATAGCTTCATAAACTCTAACGCTAAACTAGAGAAACAGACGGCAAGCTAAGCGTGGGTAAAGATGAGTTGGATCATTAAATCTAGTTCATTTTAAGCATGTTGACTCTTGACTTCGGATTCCGGGTTCAACGAATAATGGAGGAGGACAACAAAAATTAAATTCTTGACCTCTTGCCGATTAGTCAGAATAATTTAACCTACAGGGTGTATCGTAGGATGGGTTTTGCTTGCTGCTCATTTGCTCTGGCAGTTGTTTTTGCCTGAAGAAGCGGCATAGAGATTACAGCTTAGCTACAGAACCACGGCGGAGCTAGTCTCATGCAGTTTGCTGTCTACAATACTGTTCTTTGATCGCCTTTCAATACAATGACTAATGACACCGATCTGATCAAACGCCTCAGTCCTAGTGCAATGGATCAGATCATGCTTTATTTAGCGTTCAGTGCTATGCGGACAGGGGGACATCGGCATGGCGCTTTTCTGGATGCAGCGGCAACCGCTGCCAAATGTGCGGTTTATATGACCTACCTGGAGCAGGATCAAAACCTGCGGATGACAGGGCATTTGCATCATATTGAGCCTAAGCGGGTTAAGGTAATTGTCGAAGAAGTGCGACAGGCGCTCACTGAGGGCAAGCTATTAAAAATGCTCGGCTCTCAGGAGCCAAGGTACTTGATTCAGTTTCCCTATGTCTGGCTAGAGCAGTATTCCTGGCAACCAGGGCGATCGCGTATTCCTGGCAGTAGCCTGACTTCTGAAGAAAAGCGGCAAATCGAGGAAAAGCTGCCTCCAAATTTACCCGATGCTCAACTCATCAACTCCTTCCAGTTGATGGACATCATTGAATTCCTCCATAATCGCTCCCAGGAGGACTTGCCCCCTGAACGCCAGATGCCTCTCAGCGAAGCGTTAGCAGAACATATTCGACGACGCCTCACCTACTCTGGCACTATCACTCGCATCGACTCACCCTGGGGAATGCCCTTCTACGCCTTGACTCGCGCCTTCTATTCGCCTGCCGATGAAGAAGAGCGCACTTATATTATGGTGGAAGATACTGCTCGCTATTTTCGGATGATGAAGGACTGGGCGGAGCGCCAGCCAAAGGTCGTCCGAATCTTAGAAGAACTTGATATTCCTGCGGAGAAAGTTGATCAAGCCTTTCAGGAATTGGATGAAATGCTGCGGATTTGGGCAGATCGTTATCATCGAGTGGGCGGCGACCCCGTTGTCCTTCAGATGGTGGTTGGACCGAAAGAGGAGTGAACGAAAAGGCAACTTTCAGGGTGTGGATTAAAAGTCCCTTAAATCTGGTATCCCCCGAAAGACGTAGACCATAATAGGTAGATAACGAGGAACGTTTTTGGGTCTAAGCTGTCAGGCATTAGAGCGATCCGCATCAACTCCTACACTCGGCATCCTCTGCTGGGTGGCGGGGTGTTTTTTGGATATATCTTCAACTCCTTATTTATTATTTCTTTAGGTTAACGAGACTCTATGAATCAACCCATCTGCCTCTCTCGCCTCCTGCAAGCTGCTTTCTATGGTGGGGCGATCGCTGCAACGACCACGCTTTCCCTCTTTAGTCCCCCGTTTAGCCCTACCGCACGAGCTTCGTTCCAAAATAGCCCCAAGGCAGTTCTAGATGAAGCGTGGCAGATTGTTAACCGAGAGTATGTTGATACCAATTTCAACCAAGTCGATTGGCTGGCAGTCCGTCAGGAGCTTTTGAGTCAAGATTACAGTTCAACGGATGCCGCTTATACTGCTCTACGTCAAGCGTTAGATCAACTAGGTGATCCCTATACTCGCTTTCTTGATCCCAGGCAGTTTCAAGCATTGACCAATCAGACCTCCGGAGAGCTTTCTGGTGTGGGAATTCGGCTTCAGGTCGATGATGAAACCCAGGTGTTGACGGTAGTAGAGCCGCTAGAAAATTCTCCAGCGAGTGAAGCTGGGATTCAATCGGGCGATCGGATTTTGGCAATTGATGGGCGATCGACGGCAGGAATGACGGTTGAAGAGGCCTCTAAGCTGATCCAAGGCGAGGTTGGTACTCAGATTACGCTGAGGATCGATCGAGATGGTCGCGCTGCTTTTAACTTGGATCTGATTCGTGCCATCATTGAGGTTCCAAATGTCTCTTATGCGGTGCGTCAGGAGAGCGGCGATCGGATTGGCTACATTCGCTTGACTGAGTTTAGCAGCCATGCCCCCGAACAAATGCAGGCTGCGATTGAAAGTTTGCTCGATCAAAATGTGGATGCGTTCGTGCTAGATCTGCGCGGAAATCCAGGTGGGCTGTTGCAAGCTAGTATTGATATTTCTCGGATGTGGATTGATACTGGCTCGATCGTCCGCACGGTCGATCGAAACGGAGACAGTGAAGATGTCGCGGCAAACCACACGGCGTTGACTCAACTTCCTCTGGCGGTGCTAGTCGATAGGAATTCAGCTAGCTCCAGCGAAATTCTCACAGGTGCGCTAAAGGACAATAATCGAGCTGTTGTTGTAGGCACTCAAACCTTTGGCAAAGCTTTAGTGCAGTCCGTCCATTCGCTCTCCGATGGATCGGGTCTAGCCGTGACTGTGGCTCACTACTACACCCCCAGTGGTACTGATATCAGCCATCGCGGTATCATGCCAGATATTCAAGTCAGCCTAACCAATCAAGAGCAGCAAACCTTAGCTGCTAACCAAGCGTTAATTGGAACCAATGCTGACCCGCAGTATCAGCAAGCCGTGACTGCCCTCCAATCGACGATCGCCCGTCGAACTGCCCCCTCCCCAGTCCGTTTGAGCGTCGGTCAGGATGCTGAATCCAACTGAATCTTAGAATCAAGTTCGGAAAACTGACGGCATTGTAAGGTAGATTACTTAAATTACCTGCTTCTTAATGGAACAATGCACAAATATGCAGTAATCTGTGAAGAAAGAGTAAATAAGCTCCTGGTTGGCTTAGTTTTGGACTCTACGAAAGTGGGTATTGTGTTCCCACTGACAGCTTACGCACTCCGTTAATGGGCTTGGATGGTCAGGGCTTGTCTGGATCTACCGTTGGTGTCGTGTGATGACGTAGATCCTGTCGCAACTCGCTGAATTGTAAGAGGATGTTTGAAAGGTATCGAAAGTTCTGCATTTGCCCCCTAAATCCCCCAATTCTTGGGGGGACTTTGAGTTCGGTTTGCCCATCGGCAGTTGCAGGGTGTCTACCACGTATCAAGCAACTGTGACGAGGTAGAGGTTATGAAAGTCATCAAAAAAGATGAATTATTGTGGCTGTATGAATTAGGAGAAAGGAACTTTAGAAGACGAAATCTTCGGGGTCGATCGTTCAAAGGAAAAGACCTCTCCGGAGCCGATTTCAGTGGTTCTGACATCCGAGGAGCCGATTTTAGTCAAGCCATCCTTAAGGGAGCAACCTTCACGAATGTCACCGCCGGACTCCGCAAACGTCAGGCAGCTATTTTGTTAGGGATATTGATGCTGCTAGCTGTTGTATTTGGAACCGTGGCGGGTTCCGTTAGCTCTTTGATGGGATTGCAGCTTGACACGCTCGGCGTAGGGGATGCCGTTCGATGGTTAACCCCGATCATGGTTGCTGCCTTCTCCATCGTTTCACTGAACCGGGGGATGGCAGCAGGTTTTACAGTGTTTGTTTTTGCGTTTTTTGCGTCGGGTCTGGTGGCATTTACGAGTTCTTCGGCAATGTCACTGGCGGGCAATTTAGCAACAGCGATCGCCGTTAATTCGTTGATCACGGCTGCAACAGCCGCTGCTGGGACGCTATTGATTGCGGCCATTCTGGCATTTGGGTTCAGCATGGCAATCATGATTGCCCTCACATTTACAGTCGCGTTTGGTTGTTCACTTGGTATTGCTGAATCGATTTCTCCGAGCGGCATGAGCGGTTCTGCGATTGTTGTAGTCACTTGTGTAATGATGCTGAGCGCCTATATTGGCTGGCGCACGATGAGAGGCGATCGACAGCGCAGCCTCACTTGGAGAGCCGCCAAAGCTCTCGCTGCCCGATGGGGTACTAGCTTTCGAGGCGCTAACTTGACAATGGTAGATTTTACCCGTGCCGCGCTCCGTAGCACTGATTTCTCTGAAGCAATTATAAAAGAAACTCGCTGGGACCCAGATTTTCCCTGGCATGAGTGGACTTCTGATCTTTAAGACAATTTCACCACAACGACACAACGTTATTGACACTCCCCAGTTAGTAAAAATTGTAGGGTGGGCAAGGCCCACCTTACCCAAAACTTTTGGTAGAAGCCGACTTTTTGCAAAGCTTTGACCAATCTCTTCCTGAAATGCTGGGCAACTTACTCACACAACCAACCGGAATGTTTCAAAGTTGTCTTCAGGAGCATTTCACGCCATTTAGATGCATAACAGCTTATTAAGCGATCGAATTCCGCATCCACCCTACTTCTGCTTCCTAGCCCTATAGTAAGGGAAGTAGCAAAATACAGGAGATGCCCATGTTCAGTTTAGGCTGGCCTGAAGTGTTGATTATTCTGTTAGCAGCCGTGATCATTTTCGGTCCTAAAAAAATTCCAGAATTGGGGAGTGCGTTGGGCAAAACCTTAAAAGGATTCAAAGAAGAAATGAATAAGCCTGAAGAAGAGGAGACTCAGGAGGAATTCGATCGCGATCGATCGTAGTAAGCTCCAGCGCTTTTTCCCAACGCTGAGAGAAGAAAAGGGTAGGCAAGATGCCCACCCTACCGAGAGTTGAGTTGATTAGGCTACCAATTCGCCGGTTTCTTGGAGCATGTGTAAGCGGTGATAGATGCCGCCGTAGTTCAGCAGTTCGTCGTGAGTGCCAACTTCGATAATTTGACCTTGATCAAGAACAACAATTTTGTCGGCTTCTCGGACGGTGCTGAGTCGGTGAGCAATGATAATCGTCGTGCGGGTGCCCAGGATGCTTCGCATAGCGAGTTGGATCGATCGCTCCGATTCATAATCCAAGCTCGAAGTCGCTTCATCAAACACCAACACATCCGGGTGCATCAGTAATGCCCTGGCAATCCCCAAGCGCTGACGCTGACCTCCGGAGAGACGAACGCCTCGCTCACCAACGATCGTGTGATACTTCTTTGGTAACAGATGAATAAATTCGTCTACTCTGGCGATCTGACAGGCTTCCTGGACTTCCTCAAATGTGACCTTGGGGTTGCCGTAGGTGAGGTTGTCGAGGAGGGTGCCATTGAAGACATCCACTTCTTGATGGACGATCGCCAATCGTTTCCGGTAGCCCGTGATATCAAGAGTGCGAATATCTTGACCGTCAATCAGAATCCGACCGCTCTGCGGATCAAAGTAGCGGAACAGCAGTTTGACGAGCGTAGACTTTCCAGAACCGGAACGTCCGACCAATGCGATCGTTTGACGCGGTTCGATCAACAGATCGACCTTTTGGATCACCGGACGATCTTCGTCATAGCCGAACGCCAACTGTTCAAAATGCACCTTTCCAGTGAATTGATAGTGACGAACAGCTTCTGGCTGATCGTTCAGATTGGCGGCATCTGTTCCATCTGCCAGTCTCATGAATTCATGGAACCGTTGCATGGAGGCATAACGGCGAGTAAACACTTCTGCTAGGCTGCTAATCGGCTCCAGTTCAGAATACGCCATACTGGAAATCGTCAGCGTCGTGATAAAGTGCCCCAAGGAAATCTGTCCTTGCAAAGTTGCCCACAAGGTTAACGCCAACACCGCAAACACCGAGGCTTGAATCACCAGTCGTTGCCAAGTCGCCAACAGCGTGTAGCCTTTGTGAATGCGATAGATTACGACATTGAACTCACGCTCAAGCCGTTGCTTCTGGCGTTGTAATTCATTGGCTTCCGTGCCAAAGGCTTTGACCGTTTTGATGTTGGTGATGATTTCTGAGGTACGGCTTTCCGTGTTTTCTTCATGCTTCTCCAACAATTCTTCCTTGTCCGTCAGGGTTTTCAGCGTCTTCAATGTGAAACTGAGGATGAAGATAAACGACAGCAGGAAGAGGAGCGCAATTCGCCACTCGATTAATAGAATTAACACGAAGATGCCGACAACACGGAGGATTTTGGGAATCATCTGTCCAGCGATCTCCGGATAAGTCCAGGTGTGGTTAGACAAACCTTTGGCGACTCGTGCGGCAATCCGTCCGGCGTTGTTTTCGTCATAGAATTCTAGCGGCAGCGTGAGGATTTTGGCGATCGCCCTCCCTGTATGGTCTCGACGGGTTCGCAATGCAACGTCCCAGTGCCACCAATGGCTAAGCCACGGCTGAATCGGTGCCCGAACGACTGTAACCAAGAAAATAATGCCAAGCAGAACCGCGACGGATAGGAATCGACCCGCAGGCTGTCCAGTGAGACTAGACACCTGATGGGTGAGCCTTTGTAAAGGAGCATCAAGCGCCTGACTGGAAAGCACGTTCAAGATTTGCCCGATCGCATAGGGCACCGCCAAATCAATGACCTCAAATAGGCTGCTTGCGACAATGCTGAAGATAGCGATGCCCCAATACGATCGGAAGTAGCGCACAATATCGAAAAAATTTGCCATGCGTGTTTCTCCTTACCGAGTGTTGCACTCGGATTGAACAGATTACTATTCAGGCAAAACAAAATCTCGCTGATGACAACCAACCTTGAGAATATAGTACAATAGAACTAAAATATCTAGTTAGATTGGGGTCAACGATCGGTTTCAACGAAGAGTTCAAAAAAAATTGAGGGCAGAAAAATTGAGTGATTCGTAGATAGCAATAGGTTGAGTAGTGAGTGGAATGCTTGTAACTCTTGGTGAAGAAACTGGAGGCGATCGCAACCGCAACAAACCGCCCAGACAAATGCCTGAGCCGAGTGAAACGGTGACTGAAGCCGCTACAAGAACGCTAAAGTTGGGGCATTGCCTCAGCAACCGAGTGACAATGGTGTTAGGAAAAGGGTTGGAAAAGGGGTCAGGAAAGTGTGTTAAGAATTGATACAGCCGGATTCTATCGGCATTCCAGAAATACGTTAAATCAGCGCGATCGATCAGGCAGCGAGGATGGAGTATCCAATAAGGTCAGCCAAACGAACGGATTGGAGACCGAACTAGGGCGATCGGCGCTGCATCAGCACCAGACAGCAGGAATAACATGACTCAAAATCCTAGAAGACTTGTAACTACGGATTGTAGCATGAGTGTAGTATTCCTTGACAAGATTCTTGCAATGCAAAAAGGCAGACACCGAAGTTCTGCCTTATGTCGTCTGTCATTTTCGTTTCGCGGGGTGCAGGGGTTTCACCCCTGCGTGGGGGCGTTGCCCCCACCCCCCATGACCCATCAAATCTTGCTTGACAAAGCACTAGTTGTGTGTCGATGTTGTTTTGAGGGATTGGCTTTGAATGGGGTTGATGGGTTGATGGGTTGATGAGTAGATGGGTTGATGGTTGGTTTTAGCATCTCCTCATCTCCTCATCCCCTCATCCCCTCATCTCCTAACTCAGCGCATATGCCGATTGCAGTGCCCAAATAATTAGGAACGCGATCGCTCCTAAAATCAATACCCCTGAAAGGACAACAGCAGTTATGCTATCTGCCCCCTTAAACTTCATGATTCCTCTATCCAAATCTGTCATGATGCGTCCTCTCACTATAAGCTTGGCGTAAGTCAAGCCTGATGCCTTGCACGTTACGAACGTTACAAACGAAGACAGGCGAACAACGATGCAAGTCTTCCGAACACAATTCTAGCTAGGCTATTGCAAGTTCCTGAGTCAGGCAGCACACTTTAATAATTTCTTTTGTTGCTGGACCAAGAAATCAGTCATTTAAGTAGCTTGAGTGTGCCGCATTATGAGGCAATACTTCTCAGTAAGTTTCAATCCTTCTTGGTTAAGTTTGTAGTAAGCACTTTAGTGCTTTTACTAGTGATGTGGTAAGAGTAAGCTGTCAAGACTTCGATAACAAAGTAGAAATAGGCTGGTTTCATCTATCCTAGGGCAGTGTTTGAAAAAAGATTTAGCCGTTATTCTACTCACTCATTACAGCGATTTCCAGTAGGATGGGCAGTGCCCATCCGATCATAAACGCTCCAGTGATCAAGCGTTGTGGGCAATGCCCACCCTACGATTTGGGGTTTATTGATTTGAAAATTGCTGTAAGACTCGGCTAAGGGGAGTTCAAACCTGGTTATCTAATTTGCACTTGAATCAGAGGAGTTTGAACATGAAAGGAATGAGAATTGGTGCATTTCTATTGCCTGTCGCAGTAGCGATCGTCACTCTCCCCGCAGAAGCTCAGCAGCAACCTACACTCTACAGCTATCAATGTGATGATGGCAGAACATTTGAAGCTGAGTATTCTTCTAATGCTGCCACCTTAGAACTCGATAATCGATCGGTTACGCTGGCTCAAATTCCGGCAGCGTCCGGAACTCGCTATTCCGATGGACAGATCACCCTTTACTCTCAGGGCAACGAAGCGTTCATTGAAGTCAACGGCGATCGGCTCTACAACAACTGCATTACCCAAGATTTTGCCGCTGAGGAAGCGACCACTGGCGAAACCATCACTGAAGAGACAACAACTAGAGAAACATCTGAAGAATCTGTTACTCAAGAATCCGTCACTACTGAGCAAACAACAACTCAGCAAACCTCTCCGCAACCCGCACCACAAACTTCCCCCGATCCGGCTCCGGTTCGTGCCCTCTGGTAAAAATTACTCACGAAACATTGAACGTTCGGGGTAGTCTTTTAGTGGTCTACCCCCTTTTTAGATTTTGGGTTTTGCTCCTCCCTTGCCTTGTATAGCTAAGTGCTGAGTTCTGAGGACTGAGTGCTGAGTCAGGATTGATTGACCGTTTGCCTTTCAGTCTTGGGCAATGTCTTAAACACGCTGGCTACTGCTATAGGAGAGGAAGGTTGAGAGGGAGAGATCCGTCGAACTCACGCTAAAAACACGTCGGCATAAGGAAACAACCAATGGCGAATATTGTTCGATCGCCCTGTGATGAAGGCATTATCCGTTCTGCCCCCTGCCGCGAACCCTGCACGAGGGATGTGAGACCGTGGGTTTTAGCCGCGACGATTCTGGGGTCTAGCATGGCGATGATTGATGGCAACGTCGTGAATGTAGCATTACCAGTGATGCAAGCCAAGTTAAACGCGACAGCAGCCGATGTCCAGTGGATTGTTGAATCATATGCGCTATTTCTAGCCGCCTTGATCTTAGTCGGAGGATCGTTGGGCGATCGCTTCGGACGACGGCACATTTTTGTGATCGGGATCGCGCTCTTCGCGGTGGCTTCCGTTTGGTGCGGTCTTGCGCCAACGGTGGATCAGCTGATCTTGGCACGAGCAGTTCAAGGGATTGGCGGAGCCTTACTGGTTCCAGAAAGTTTGGCGATTATTAGTGCCTCATTTACGGAAGCGCAGCGAGGGCAGGCGATCGGCACTTGGTCAGGCTTTACGGCGATCACATCAGCATTGGGACCTGTGTTAGGCGGCTGGTTAGTCGAAAACGCCTCCTGGCGCTGGATTTTCTTCATAAATCTTCCCTTAGCAGGTTTAGTCTTAGGAATTGTGTTTTGGCGCGTTCCTGAAAGTCGAGATGATGCTGCAACAGGCAAACTAGACTGGTGGGGAGCGATGTTGGCAACACTTGGGCTAGGCACGATCGTCTACGGGTTAATTGAATCGTCTCATCTGGGATTAACGCATTCACTGGTACTGACGGCGCTGGGCGTTGGAATAGTCTCACTGCTTCTGTTTCTACGAGTTGAGGCAACCACACGATCGCCTATGATGCCGCTTAGCTTGTTTCGATCGCAAACCTTCAGTGGTGCTAATTTGCTCACACTGCTGTTATACGCCGCTTTGGGTGGCGTTTTATTCTTCTTCCCGTTCAACTTGTTGCAAGTACAAGGCTATTCTGCAACGGCGGCTGGAGCCGCATTTTTGCCCTTCATTCTGCTGATGTTTTTCCTATCGCGCTGGTCAGGTCGATTAGTCAGCCGCTATGGGGCAAAGCGCCCCCTGATCATCGGTCCCATCATTGCCGCAGGGGGATTCGCCTTGTTCGCCTTACCTGGGATTGGCGGAAGTTATTGGACTACTTTCTTTCCAGCCATTGTTGTCCTGGGACTTGGATTGGCAATCAGCGTTGCCCCATTAACCACAACCGTCATGGGAGCCGTGAATGTCCAGCAAGCCGGAATTGCTTCTGGGATCAACAATGCTGTTGCCCGAACCGCCGGATTATTAGCGATCGCCCTCTTTAGCCTAATCGTGGCATATGCGTTTAACCTGGCACTTGATGCCCAATTAACGGAATTACAAATTCCACCCGCCATCCAAGAAATGCTGGCTCCAGAGCGAATTAAACTGGCTGGCGCAGAGGTCCCTATGGGGTTAAGTCCGGCAATAACAGCCGCTTTGGAACAGGCGATCGATCAATCGTTTGTCAGTAGTTTTCGCCTAATTATGCTAATTGCCGTTGGATTGGCTATCGCCAGTGCGATCGTCGCTGCGATGATGATCAATCCTCAGCCAAGATCACAGCAACCGCATATCATTGCCACCCACTCATGAGGAGGAAAAGAGTGAACATCACTCTGCTGATTTTAACTGGAATTATCATCATTCTCATCATCGCCGAGGTTAGTCTGCGACAATTTTTCGGCTTTGGCAATCCCCTCCTCTACATCGCGGATACTCAAATCGGCTACTTGCTTGCTCCTAGCCAACAAACACGGCGATTCGGCAATCAAATTATTATCAATCGATATTCCATGCGGAGTCTGGAGATAACCCCAACTCGCCCAGAAGCTACCCTGCGAATTCTGATGCTAGGAGACTCGATCGCCAATGGAGGCTGGTGGACAGATCAACACAATATCCTTTCTGCGCTCCTACAGTGCCAACTCCAGTCCGAAATCGCAGCAACCCGCTATCAGCACATCGAAGTCTTAAATGCCTCCGCTAACTCTTGGGCACCCCGTAACGAATTGGCATACTTGCAAAAGTTCGGCACCTTTGACGCCCAAATCATTCTCCAGATTATCAATACCGACGATTTGTTCGGCACGGCTCCCAGTTCAGTTGTCGTTGGGCGCGATCGCAATTACCCCGATCGCAAGCCACCCTTTGCCATTACAGAGGTGATCACTCGCTACGTGACCAAACCTAAACCCATTCCAGAATTGGAAGCCGTGCAAAAAGAAGGCGGCGATCGGGTTGGGCTGAACCTGGAGGCAATTGGGCAAATTCAAACGATCGCCACCCAAACCAATGCTCAATTCCTGTTAGCCCTGACGCCACTTCTGCGAGAAATTGGCGAACCTGGTTCCCGCGACTACGAAACAAAAGCCAGACATCGCCTTAGCCAGTTTACGCAAGACCGACAAATCCCCTTCATTGATTTTCTGCCCATATTCAACCCGATCGCCAACCCGTCAACCCTCTACCGCGATCATATTCACCTCAGTTCAAAGGGAAATCGGCAAGTGGTTCAGAGCCTTGTGGGGAAAGTGCGGGATAGTTTGAAGGATGAAGCATGAAAAAACGCTTTAACGGTGTCATTCGTTACCAGATTTGCCTCTCTGTCTTCGACTTGGCTACCGTGTACATACCAGTCGATCGGGTTGAGATTGAACATTGTCTAGCCCCCTAAATCCCCCCCAATTCTGAGGGACTTTGGTCGGTTCGGTTCCGGGTTCGGTTCCCCAGAATTGGGGGTTAGGGGGCGGTTCGGCAGGAGTTGGGTTAGATTCAACCACTTGTGTGTACACGGTAGCTGTCTTCAACTTGGAGGGAAATCAAGTTCAAAGTCCCCCAGAATTGGGAGATTTAGGGGGAAAGGCAGGACGTTTAATACTTTTCAAACATCCTCTGAGGGATGAGGGGTGGAATGTATTTGGGGATTGATTTTGGTACGTCTGGGGCGAGAGCGATCGCGATCAACTCGGATAAATGGATCGAAGCAATGGCGAGTGTGAATTTTGCAGAGTCGTCGCCAGATTGGGCAATTATTTGGCAGACAACATTGTTTGACTTGATTGGGCGTATTCCGGAAGTGGTGCGGCGACAGATCCAATCGATCGCGATCAACGGGACTTCTTCCACTGTTCTGCTTTGCGATCAGCAAGGACATTCTCTAACTCAACCTATCCTTTACAGCGATGCCCGTGGTGCTTCTGTCATGGCGCAAGTGAGAGCGATCGCCCCTCCTCATCACACGGTAATTAGTGCCACCTCCAGCCTCGCCAAACTATTATGGTTGACCACAATCCAGCCGTCAGCCACCATCCCTCATCCCTCTCCATTCTTCCTTCACCAAGCAGATTGGCTCTCTTTCCTTCTCCACGGACAGTTAGGGATCAGCGATTATCACAATGCGTTGAAACTCGGTTATGACATAGGAGAATTGTGCTATCCCGACTGGCTAGCCAATCTATCGATTCCGTTCACGCTACCAACGGTTGTTGCTCCAGGAACACCGATCGCGCTCATTCAACCTGAGATCGCGGCCCAATTTGACATTCCTTTAAGCTGCGTTGTTTGCGCTGGAACGACGGATAGCATTGCCGCTTTTCTGGCAAGCGGTGTTCAAGCGACTGGTGAAGCCGTAACGTCCCTGGGATCGACGCTGGTGCTAAAGTTGTTAAGCGAGACTCGTGTGGATGATGCACGCTATGGAATTTATAGCCATCGGTTGGGCGATCGTTGGCTGGTTGGGGGCGCGTCAAATACAGGCGGGGCGGTATTGCGACAATTTTTCAGTGATGCGGAACTACAGTCTCTCAGCGAACAGATTCCTAATCATGAGAGCCTATTGGATTATTATCCGCTCCTTCAACCCGGAGAACGCTTTCCGGTCAATGATCCGAGCTTGCAGCCGCGTTTGACACCTCGGCCCGCCAATCCGGTTGAATTTTTGCATGGGATGCTAGAGAGCATTGCTCGGATTGAAGCGAGGGGATATCAGTTGCTTCAAGAGTTAGGGACAAGTTCGTTGACTCGTGTGTATACGGCAGGTGGAGGAGCCAAGAATGCAGCCTGGATGAAGATCCGATCGCGCCATCATCTGCCTGTGCCTGTTGTGGCTTCTACCCAAATAGAAGCCGCCTATGGAACGGCCTTACTGGCTCTTGAAGGCAGCCAGGTGTCGATCGATAAATGAGAGATCTACAACGGTTTTTTCTAAGTTTCGTTGTGAAGCAAATCGGTTGTCTCTCCTAAAATCGATCGGCTTTCTATACCAAAAAACGGATCTAAAAATTGAGTTAACTTGGCAGAATTAAAGAGTAATTGAGAGGAGCCGACCTATGGAATGGTACCGTAACCTGATTCGTCATCCAAAATATCGTTGGTTTGTAATTATTGGAACCCTAATTTACTTAGTTAGCCCAATTGATATTATTCCAGATGTGTTTCCGATCGTTGGACAAATCGATGATGCCCTCTTAGTCACGTTGTTAGTGGCTGAGGTCTCTCAACTGTTGCTCGATCGAACCAAAACCACGAAAGGGGAAAAAAATTCTGATGTTGTAGTAGACCAACCGATCAGCAGTGCTACTCCAGTGGATGTTAAATCTGTTCAAGTTGACTGACTCATTTAATCAGTCCTGGTGAGGGCGCAGCGTCTTGCGCCCATTTTAATATTAGAACGCAAAATCATCCTGACTTGGCAATTTCTTGCGGTTGAATATCACAAACAACTTCGTAGAAAGCTACCGATGGAGACTTGGCAAATAGAGGTGTCATTTGCTTCAAAAGCGTTTCATGCGCCTCAGTTCTGTTGGCTTCCATGTCAGCGGCACTCTCCCAAAAAATGATAGAAATGCCGCGATCGGTTCCGGGTTCTTGTAGCAAAAATGTTCCCCGGAACCCGTCTCCATAGGAAGAAACAGCTTGCTCAAAAAGCCGTTGAGCTTCTTCAAATTTGCCAGACTTAAATTCACCAATCGCTACATACGCGAATTTACGTCTTAGAAAATCTTGAAATTCTGACATATTCTTCTCACCATGACATATTCTTCTCACCAGTTCAGCAATTAGTAGCAGAGTCTTAACCCTTAACTTAAGCAGACCTAACTGCTTACTCTACGACTATCCGGTAGTCGTTGCAAATTCAGTCGATTGCTCTAAACATTGCCGCACTTCATCATCACTCGTTTGAGAGAAATCTCTATACCACATTCCGATCGAAGATAACGGCTCTGGTGTAAACAGACAAACGACATCATCGACGATCGCTTTAAGCGATTGGCATGTTGAAGGAGGAGCCACAGGAACCGCCACTACAATTTGTTTAGGGTTCTGTTGCTTTAAAGTCGCAATGGCTGCTCGGATTGTCGAACTCGTGGCAATTCCATCATCCACTAAAAGTACGGTTCGATCGCAAATATCTGGAAGGAGACGATCGCCTCGATAGGCTCGATCGCGCCGCTCTAGTTCTTGCTTTTCGGCTTCAGCAACTTGACGAAGCGACTGCCGAGAAATTCGCATCATTCGCAGAATTTCATTGTTAAGAACCATTACACCATTCGGTGCGATCGCTCCCATCGCCAATTCTTTCTGTCCAGGTACACCGAGTTTCCGAACCAAGCAAACATCTAAAGGCGCATTCAATGCTTTTGCGACTTGGTATGCCACAGGAACACCACCACGGGGTAGCCCCATCACCAACACATCAGAACAATTGGCATACTTCTGGAGCTTCTCAGCGAGGAGTTGTCCTGCTTCAGTACGATCGCGAAACTTAGGGTTCATTAGCCTCACCTCCTTTGCCTGGGTTGCTCAGGCGTTGATGCACAAGTTGATCGCCGTTGAATTAGCTCGACGCTATCATTAGTATCCCAACAATCAGAACAACCATTAGAGGGAAAAAGGGTTACATCAGTGAAGTGATCCGGCGATCGCTCACACCCCTGGGCTATATCCAATCTTGCAAAGAACTTCTAGAACTTTTGACATCCTCTACGACCAACCGCAAAGCGGTATGGACGCAGATTCCAACCAGAATTACTTCTGATTCGGTTCCCAGGCTCCCCAGCCAACGCTAGCGATATCTCCCTTAACCCTGTCATTTCAGGGTTGGGCATAACTTTCTGAGTGATTCTCAGTAGACTTTGATGCAAGTAATTCAATTTTATCAGCATTCTTGGCAATTCCTCATCGATGCCAATCACTTGATCAATGACGTTTCGCATCGTTACAAGGCATCGTTACAAGGCATCAATTCATCATTGCCGCTTAGAGCTTCACCCATACGATCCAGCTTCGCTATGGTCGCAGTACCCCGGAGGTCTAGATGGATTCTTTGGATTCATCAGTTTAACGAACCTAAGATTTCTCCGGCTAACAGCACAAAACCAATCCAAACATTCTGCCGGAAAATCTGACCATACACACTGGGATCAGGATTGGGAGAGCGCAATTGCCAATAGTGCCAACTCCAGCCCAAGACAGCCATTCCTAGAGTGAGCCAGAACCAACCACTCAACGCCATGACAATGCCTAGTTCCGCTAATAATAACGCACATCCGGCAAAGAAAATCCCGATCGCTATTGGCGCATAAGCACCGAAAAAACGGGCACTGGAATTAATGCCAATGCGTTCGTCGTCTTCTCGATCTGCCATCGCATAGACCGTATCAAACCCCAGTGTCCAGAGTAGTGTTGCCCCCCAAAGCATCCAGGTCGGGAATTCTAAGCGGGCTGTCACCGCACTCCAGCTAATTAGCACTGCAAATCCCCAATTCAGGGACAGGACAAGCTGAGGAATTGGGAAAAATCGTTTTGCTAGAGGATAAAGGACGATGAAGGGAACAGCCGCGATGCAAAGGGCGAAGCTAAACCAGTTGAGATAAAGTGCCAACCCACACGCACACCCAAACGCGATCAGGGCGACTATGATCCCAGTTTTAATTGAAAGAGCGCGAGAGGCAAGAGGACGATCGCGAGTTCTGCTGACTTGGGGATCAATGTCTCGATCCCAGAGATCATTCACAACACAACCTGCGGCACTGGTGGCTAAGGTTCCCAAAACAATCACTCCAACGAGTGGCAGAGGCGGCGTTCCCCTCGCGGCTAACACGACTGCCCAAAGTGCCGGGATCATCAAAATGAGTCGGCCTGCGGGTTTGTCCCATCGCAACAGACGAGCGATCGTTAACCAAATCGATTCAGATTGAGGCGGATGCTGGATTAGCATAATTTATTAACTAGAGCTTTGGTTCAGGGATGAGTGGCGTTAAAAACAAGGAAACGATCGAGTTCGCGTTAGCATAGCTGTTTTGCCGCCCACGATGCTACACTCTACTCCAAGGTTTGAACCTGCACAATCGCGATAGATCGCGACAGATAGATAGGGCAACGATGCCTTAACCTGACTGTTTAGTAATTGTCAAGAGGGATATATACTCTATCAGACTAAGCAACTATGCTCAAGGCAAGAATCTATAAGTAGGCTTAACGTTAAGCTTTAAGTCAAATACTAAATTCAAATATGATTTGTAGTTCTGGTGATTGCGTAATTTTGAAACATACTAGAGCATTTGTACTATCTCCTTTTAGAATAATTTAAGGAATGATAGAACTGTCTCTAGAAGCCAAAGAGAAACGCCGGACAACTTCGTTAGTGATCAGGCAAGCGGATGAACAAGAACAGCATCTCCTTCATTCGGCTACTGGAGCGGTTGATTCACTTCGTGCCCAGAAGCGATATGATGCTGCAACTAGACTCTAAACTCCTTCAACAAGGGATGCCCCAATCGACAAAAACCGCCGTCATGGTAATTGGCGGTGCAGAAGACAAGATCCACGGACGACAAATTCTGCAAACTTTCTTTCAACGATCTGGTGGAGCAGATGCGCGGATTGCTATTATTCCGTCAGCCTCTCGCGAACCTGCTGTGATCGGCAGCCGCTATCACGACATTTTTGAAGAGATGGGGGCGAAGGCGATCGAAGTTCTCGATATCCGTGAACGTGAACATGGAGAAGATCCCGTCTTGCAAGCTTGCGTGGAAGACTGCACGGGTGTTTTTATGACGGGTGGCGATCAGCTTCGGCTTTGCGGCTTGCTGGCAGATACCCCTATCATGGAACGAGTCCGGATGAGAGCGCAGCTTGGCGAAATCACGCTAGCAGGCACCAGCGCGGGTGCTGCTGTCATGGGCCATCACATGATCGCCGGAGGCGGCAGTGGAGAATCGCCCAATCGATCGCTTGTAGATATGACAACCGGACTGGGGATCATCCCGGAAGTGATTGTAGATCAACATTTCCATAATCGAAACCGGATGGCACGTCTCTTGAGTGCTGTGGCTTCCAATCCTGCCAAACTCGGCATTGGTATTGATGAAGACACCTGTGCGATGTTTGAGGGGGATGGTACGTTTCAAGTCATTGGCAAGGGAACGGTTACGGTCATTGATCCAGGAGAAGTATCCTTTACCAACTATTCCACCATCGGCACGGTTGATCCCATCAGCATTCATAACCTGCGAGTTCATATTTTGAGCCACGGCGATCGCTACGATCTGTATAAGCGACAAATTGCTATGTCTAGCCGGTAAGGATTGAATTAAACACGCTCCAGAAAACATTGCACTGATTGCACTGTACGAGCGAACAACAAACAGTTCGCCTCTATCTTTGTGGCTTGCCCATTTGAAAATGGCTGTAAGCGATTTCCGCTAGCCAGCAAATCCTGCTAGCCAGGTGGCAATACCCACCCTATTTCTCTTAGAACCGATCCGAAAACCCATTTTGTAGAGTGGACAATGCCCACTTCCTTCCGCGAATAATTCATGACACCAACGGATTTTCAGCATAATTGCTCTCTTTCTGCAACTGGGATTACCATCTTGACAATGGAGGGGCGCTAAGATTCCCAAAGGAATAGCTAATGCAGGATCTACATTATCTAATGCTTGATTTCGCTTGCTTCTCATCCTTAAGACAGATATTATCCCCTTAAATCCATCGTGAGCCAACGGAGTCGATCGCGATGCAACTTTAGCCCTCTCAAGGTACCTTGAGATGTAGTTGCCCCCAAATTCACCCTCAAATTAAGCGTCACCTCAGAGCAGCTTAAGAATTGCAAGTTTTACAAAAAATGTTCACGATGAACGGTTTGAACGCTTTCCAAAGCTTAAGACTAGACAGTTGTTCAATCTCTGCCCCACTGCCATAATGACCTCCTGATTCTGTTATGAAGATTCTCAAAACTCAAACGCTACGTGGTCCCAACTATTGGAGCATTCGTTATAAAAAGCTCATTGTCATGCGGCTAGATCTAGAAGATCTAGCAGAAACCTTGACTGATGAGATTCCTAGCTTCTATGAGGGATTGGTTAAAACACTGCCGAGCTTAGTGGAGCATCATTGTTCTCCAGGCTGTCGAGGGGGCTTTCTGAGCCGTGTGCAAGAAGGCACCCTGATGGGGCATGTTGCTGAACATGTGGCGTTGGAGTTGCAAACGCTGGCTGGAATGCCTGTGAGCTTCGGGCGAACTCGCGAAACTGCAACTCCAGGGGTGCATCAGGTGGCGTTTGAGTACGTTGATGAGCAGGCAGGACGCTATGCGGCTAGAGCGGCTGTTCGCCTCTGTCAAAGCATTGTTGCAACTGGACACTATCCTCCTGAAGAGTTGGAGCAAGATCTCAAAGATCTGCGAGATTTTGCCGTGCAAGCATCCTTGGGACCCAGTACTGAAAATATTGTTCGTGAGGCAGAAAGTCGGGGTATTCCCTGGATACAACTTGGTGCCCGCGCCATGATTCAGTTGGGTTATGGCGTCTATCAGAAGCGCATTCAAGCCACCCTGAGCAGCTACACTGGGATTTTGGGAGTAGAGTTAGCCTGCGACAAGGAAGGCACGAAGCGAATTCTGCGAGATTCAGGTGTTCCAGTTCCTCGTGGCACCGTGATTTATTACCTGGATGAGTTAGAGCAGGCGATCGATGATGTTGGCAGCTATCCGATCGTGATTAAGCCCCTCGACGGCAACCACGGACGCGGGATCACGATCAACATTAACTCTTGGGAACTGGCAGAAGGAGCCTACGATGCGGCAAAGGAAGTCTCAAAGGGCGTGATCGTGGAGCGGTTTTACACCGGACGGGATCATCGAGTGTTGGTGATCGATGGGAAGGTGGTCGCTGTTGCTGAACGGGTACCTGCTCACGTCATCGGTGACGGTCAATCAACGATCTCGGAACTCATTGAAGAAACGAACCGCGATCCCCGTCGCGGTCAGGGACACGATAATATCCTGACGCGAATTGAACTCGATCGCACGTCTTGGGAACTGTTAGAGCGACAAGGCTATGACCTTGATACGGTGCTAGATGAAGGCGAAATCTGCTATTTGAGGGCGACGGCAAACTTGAGTACGGGCGGAATTGCGATCGATCGCACCAACGAAATCCATCCAGAAAATATTTGGCTGTGTCAGCGAGTCGCTAAAATCATTGGGCTAGATATTGCTGGAATTGATGTAGTCACTTCTGATATCTCCAAGCCTCTGCGCGAGGTTGATGGCGTGATTGTAGAAGTGAACGCGGCTCCGGGTTTCCGGATGCACTTCTGCCCCAGTGAAGGCATCCCCCGCAACGTTGCTGAACCTGTGATCGATATGCTGTTCCCACCCGGAACGCCAACTCGTATTCCCATTTTGGCCCTCACCGGAACGAATGGTAAAACCACAACAACTCGGTTGCTGGCTCATATTGTTCGGCAGACAGGGCAGATCGTGGGTTACACCACCACAGATGGGATCTACCTTGGAGATTATTTGGTTGAGCAAGGTGACACCACAGGTCCTCAAAGCGCCCAAGTTATCCTGCAAGATCCGACGGTTGAGGTCGCTGTGTTGGAAACCGCGAGAGGGGGGATTCTGCGATCGGGCGTGGGCTTCAGTGAGTGCGATGTGGCTGTAGTCTTGAATGTTGCCGCCGATCACCTGGGAATTGGAGATATTGAAACAGTCGAAGACTTGGCGCATCTCAAGAGCGTTGTTGCGGAAACGGCTCGACCCAACGGCTATGCCGTCTTAAATGCCGATGATCCGCTTGTGGCGGCGATGGCACCCCGAATTAAGGCGCAAATTGCTTACTTCTCCATGAATCCGCAGAACGAGTTGATTAAAGCGCATACTCAGCAAGGTGGGCTGGCGGCGGTCTACGAAAATGGCTACTTGTCGATTCTGAAGGGCGATTGGACACTGCGGATTGAGCAAGCGGCAAATGTCCCTCTGACGATCGGTGGAAGTGCCCCTTTCATGATTGCTAATGCCTTAGCCGCCAGCCTTGCGGCGTTTGCACATGGCGTCAGGATTGAAGATATTCGCACGGCACTAGCCACCTTCCAGGCATCCGCTAATCAAACTCCGGGACGGATGAACTTGTTCAACCTAGGCAACTTCCACGCCATGATCGATTATGCTCACAATCCTCATAGCTACGAGGCATTAGGTGGCTTTATTCGCAATTGGTCGGGTGAACGAATAGGGATTGTGGGAGGGCCGGGCGATCGCCGCGATGAAGACTTCGTGACCCTCGGCAAACTCTCGGCAGGAATGTTCGATCGCATCATCGTTAAAGAAGACGATGACACCCGAGGTCGTCCTAGAGGAGAGGCTGCCAAGCTAATTGTTCAAGGCATTGAAGAGGCGGGTACCGGCATCGCTTACGAAATGATTCTGAATGAGACTGAAGCGGTTAATCTCACGCTAGATACGGCACCGGCTGGCAGTCTAGTCGTCATCTTACCGGAGAGCGTCAACCGGGCGATCGACTTGATTAAGACCCGGAATCCAAAATCTAACCTGGATTTACCTCGAACGGTTGCCGCCCCCGATCGGCAGAGTCCGCCTTTAATAGAACCTTCGGAGAATGGAACCGTGATCAATGGTAAAACGGATCTACACACTCCAACGGAATCAGAAGAGTATGTCCAGTCGGGCGGCTAATTTTAGTTCTATCGTTGCAGTAATTCAAATTATTTCAAATTATCTGATACCAATTCTTTTTAAGGTTGCACAGAACAAATGGGGGTCAAGGGGGCAAGCCCCCTTGTGGGACGGAGTCCCCACGCCCCTCGTTCTAGGCAGGTTCATAGAAAATTGGTATAACCCAATGACAGCCTTGTTTTGGGTCAGTCGATCGAGTGGATATTTAATGCTTGCAAAATAGGGGGATGCTCGACTGAAGGATAATGTAAGACACTAAAAGTTCCAGGTTGCAAAGGTAAACGCCAGATCTGTTCAGAATTCAGAGAAAGCACTCGCCCTAAAATATCCTGTATTGATTGTTTAGGAGCAATCAATAAGCCTGTGATTAACTGATTAGAATCTAGACATTTATGGGTAATGGTATTTAGCCAAACTTGCGAAAAATCCTCTCGATAAACTTGAAGCTGAACCGTCGTTGGATGAAATCGTAGAATTTTCTCAGCCGTGTTTTGAGATTGATTCAAACTATCTAAATCTGCACTGAGACTAAAATCGATCGTCACCTCTTTTAACCATTTTGCTAATTGCTCAGTCTGCTCTGAAGACAAATCATTAGATGGCAAAAGTAGCAGTCGCAATCCATGTTTACCTTCCTTGAGTTTAGGCAATGTTTCTCCTAAGTGACCCGTTAAATTGAGAGCTTGGAGTTGGGCAAAATCGTCAAAACCAGATGCAAAATTTAATACACTAATTCCACAGTTTGACTGCTGAATGATGTGATGCTGTGCAGGTGATAATCCTAGAGCAGTACTAATTAACGCATGATTTGTACCACCATGACCAACAATCAACAAGGTTTGACCGACATGCTGAGGCAAGATATTTTGCCAGAATTGTTTAACTCGATCGTATAAATCTAGCACTGGAAAGCATCGGGTTTTGAGTGCTGCAACTGCTGAAGAATTGCCGATCGCCAACCCAAACGTTTGATCTGCGGCTTCCATCTGAAACTGATGCGGATACTGCTTCCAACACCGATAGTCATCCGCAAATTGTTCGCGTACTTGTTTAAATGTTAACCCTTCCCATGCAGGCAAATCAATTTCACGCAGGTGTTCAACTAAATGAATTGACGCTAAATCAGTTGTCCCAATCCCGACTAACAGTTCATGCACCGTTTCCTGCACTCGTCTAAGAGGACTGGCATAGATGACATCAATTTTAGTTCCCTGAAGAAACTTTCCCACCTGACGAGCCGCTATTTGTCCGGCTTCTGTTAGTACAGATTCATCCGAGCTTCCCTGATAACGTCCTTGTTCATTGAATGTGCTGCGACCATGACGGACAAGAACAACACGAGTGTGGTTATGCCACTGCATGATGGACTCCTTTCTGCGGGTGATTTTGGTTCATTTGCAAGCGATAAAGTTTGGCATAGCTTCCTCCTACTTTCATTAATTCAGAATGAGTACCTTGTTCCAAAACGACTCCATTTTCAATGTATAGCTATCGCCATAAAGGTTAGGACATCGGGATTAAAGGGGGTGTGGGGGCTTCGCCCCCAGCCAGGGATTCCACTCCTTCACCTATCCACCCATCCACCCATCCACCCATCCACCCATCCACCCGCAATTGTGGTTTACTCATCTGAAAATCGCTGTATTTCATCTTGTCCCTGTCTAGGATGTACCTCGCTTCATCAAGAATGGATGCAACTCAACCATTGCCACTTGAGGAAACTGAATTGGCTCTTGCAAGACTTGCTGGTAGACCTTGTACCAGTTTTCCTGTTCAACAGCAGAGGAAAGCTGATGTAGCGCCTTGACTCTAGCCGCTTGACCGAGTTGTTGTCGCAGTTCAGGTGATTGCGCTAATGTTCGGATGGCGGTCACTAATTCCGCACTAGAGCCAGGATTCACGACCAATGCATTTTGACCATCTTCCAGGATTTCGCCGATCGCATCAACAGTCGTGCCAACGATCGCGCAACCTGCGAGCATTGCCTCTAGCAGCGAATTGGGGCAACCACCTCGCAACGAAGGGACTGCAAAAATATCCATGTAGGGTAGGTAAGCTAAACCCTGCCTCCGCTCTACCAGTCCTGTAATCAGAACGCGATCGGCGATGCCACTGTTCTGGAGTTCCTGCTCCCAGTAGGTTCGCTCCTTGTCAGCAAAGTCTCCCACTAACAACAACGTCAGTTTCATCTCAGTGCTGAGTTCTGCACAAGCATCTAGCAGAAATTCCAATCCCTTTTTGCCCCGAAATTTCCCGGTTGCTCCAATCACTATTCCGTTAGATGCATGGTGTTGCAAGGTATCTGCCAACGCTGGCGTGGGAAGTTGTCCGAAGTCGATCGGCTGAATCGAGTTCCAAAATGCCGAGGATTTGATGTGTAACGACTGAGCCAGGATGCAAGCTCGTTGTTGCAATTCTCGACTCACAAAGGTGACCCAAGTAGAATTCTCCAATGTCCACACAATTTGTCCATGCTGTTTCGGATCAAAGACATGCTTGTGCAAATCACTGCCTCGAACGCTGTTGATCACGGGCACTCTTGACTCTTGCCCCAATAAAGTTGTGAGAAACCCTGTTTCATTGATGAAAAATGCATGGAACACATCAAACGAATACTGACGATGCAATTCCTTTAGTTGAAAGTAGATTTCACTCAAAAAGTCTTGCAGTGTTGGTTCATCCAAGCGAATTGCCGATTGCAGTCGATGCACGAATACACCATCTTGAATTTGAGTGGCACATTCGGAACGTCTGTATCCACTGCCCGAACGATGCCGCGATCGAAAGACGGCCACATGAACCTCGTACCCTGAATCCCTCAGCATATGAGCAATACGGCAGACAGATTCACCCACACCACCAACATCAGGAGGATACTCTAGAGTTGTAATGCAAACTCTTTGACTTGCCATAGGATTCAACCAAATTCGTGTAATAATTGAACGAAAAGATTGTACTTATGCTGCGATCGTTTGATGTTGTGGAGTGACTTGTTCAGATGCACAAAGCGATCGCACCAACGCTGCTGTTTTCTCAACACCTTGTAGGTCAAACGTAAGGCGATTGGGTGTTTGTTTAAGACAAGCAATTGCCTTTTGAGCAAAACGCGCTGGATGCAGATCATCGGGACGAATGACAGTGACAATACCAAGTTGCTCTAGCCGATGAGACCGGATCGTTTGCTCCTGATCATCATTGCCCGTAAACGGGAGTAGCATGGAACGAGTCCCCGTAGTCAGCACGTTCATAGTGGTGTTGTAGCCTGCCATACTGATGGACAGATCCGCTTGCCGCATATAGTGCAGCAGATTGGGAGTGTAGCGTTCAACAGTCAGGTTGCGGTGTTGAGCCGCGATCGCTTTCAACCTGGAAACGACCTCATCGGGTGAAAACGGTCCTGTAAACATCTGAATGTGATGAGGAATTTCATCTTCTAGCAAAGCACTCGCTTGTGCCACACAATCCAATAGTTCATGTCCAAATCGACCGCCTCCAACGCTAGTCAGGATCAAAGGAGTGGGAACTGAGAATTGGGAATTGTCTGCTTCCGCCTGCATCCTTTCGCCTTCATTCTCCGCTTCCTGCACTACGTATCCGGTGTAATGGACTTCGCAGGTCAAGTCATTGACTCGTGAGAAGCTCGTTTCCAGAGGCATGAATTTTGGATCGCCGTGAATCAGCAGCATATCGAAATACTGATTCATGAATCGGCACACTTTTTCTTCGTGACGTGTCCGATCTTGTTTAGTGACAACAATATCTCGCAGACTGCATACGACTTTGGTACCCTTTGCTTTTGATTGCTCCAACAATGGAATCAGTTCTGTGGAGAAGCGCCGTCTACCAAACGGGAAGAGTTCCACAACCAGGACATCGGGCTGAATGCGATCGAATACATCTAACAACTGCTGCTTGCGAAGTTCCAGCACCTCTTCTACGCTGGTAAACCCAGCAGGAACTTGTAGATCGCGAAATTCAGCATCAGTCTTGATTGGAGGCAGATTGACCACCTCTACGCCAGATGGAACCTGGAATTCTTGAATAACCTCACCACCGTTAATGAAGCAAATTTGAAAGTCTTGAGTCAATCCCCGAACAATTTCCATACTACGGATTAAATGTCCGATGCCCAGGATATGCTGACAATAAAACATGAGCCGTTTCATTAGACTGTAGCCTCCAAGGGTAATTTTGCTGAGCGCGGTTCTGAGTAGGAAGTTGCAAGAATTCTAGAACTGCTATGAAGCAACTCAGATAGATAATCAGCAATGCGGGGTAGCGCATCCATATCTAAATAAGGCATGGACAGAACAGCATTTCTGGCCATGTCCAATTCTTCCAGGAGAGTCTGCATCAACTGTTGGGGTGTGAGGCGATCGGGATGAAGCATCTTGAATAACCTCATCTTTGCCATACGTTCTGCCCGAATCCACTGTTCTTCAACGGGTTTGACACGAGGCACAACGATCGCACGTTTCCGCAGTGATAGAATCTCACTCACGGTATTGTGTCCACCCATTGACACCACCACATCTGCTGCCTCCATGTAACCGATCAGGTCATCGGTGAATTCTTCCACCCGTACCTGCGGATGAGTTTCAGCAATCTCACACAATTCCTCTCGCTGGGATTGAGGCATCTCCGGTCCTGAAACGATCAGGCTTCTAATCTTGCGATCGCTCGGTAAACATCCCAACCCTGACAGGTATGTTTTTACGAGCCGGAAGCCATCACCCCCCCCACCCGGAGTCACCAACACAAGCGATTCATCCGGCTGAATCGCCAACTCCTGACGTAACACCGGACGAGGCTTTAAACCGGGTTCTCGATGAATGTACCCGCAAAATTGCACCTTTCGAGCAACTTGACGAGGGAAGCGATATTCACGACGAACATCAAAGATTTCTGGCGTACCGATGACCCAAACCTGGTCATACAGTGATTCAATTAAGTTGTAATAGTTGTGCCGTTGCCATTGTTGGATGGTGGTTTCTGGGCGATCGAGAATATCCCTCAATAACAGCACCAATTTGGTCTTCGGACAATTCGCTCTCAAGTAATTCAGAGTATCCTGAAGTTCTCCTTGCAAGCCATCTGGTTTTTTATCAACCAGTAGCAAATCTGGTTTGAAACTGGCAGTAGTGGTGAGAATTAAATCCGATCGGAGTTTTACCGTCTCATCCATTCCGGCGTCAAGATATTTCACCGCTAATTCACCCGATTCGTCTCGTCCCACGCAAGGTAATTTAATGTAATCGAGACCCGCAGGCAATTGTAAACTGTGCAATGCAGGTGAACCAGAGACGACCAGGATGGAAACTTTTGGCAGCGTGCGGAGCAGGTGTTGGCAAATGGCTAGCATTCGCCGAATATTGCCCAACCCGAATGCATCGTGAGAATAAACCATTATCTTCATTTGCACTATCTCCCGATGCTGAAAAATAAATGTCTAACGAATGAATTTTTTCCGTAGCAAGCTAATCAGCGTTGAAGTTGCATAGCTAGTAATCGGTAATCGGTGATGGGGCATCAAGGCATCCAGTTCCTTGCTAAACAAAAGATTTTGCCAATTACTGATTGATTCCCCATTCCCCATTCCCCATTAGTCTCTATAAATCTGCTTCGCCACTCCATCACACCCCGCTCTGGGGTTTATCTTAATTCTTCTAGAATGTCGAGGTTGAATGAGGTAGCTATGAAGAAACTATGAGATAGTTCTCATGAAAAATTAGTAAAGGAGGTGTAAGAGTTTTCTCATAAAAAGAACATTCTAAAGTCGCTAAAATGTACGTTAAAGACAAATAAGTAGGCAGAGTTAATTCCACCTCTTGTGGGATGGGCATCTTGCCCGTCCGAGCAGGTGAGGACGCTCACCCCACAATTAATATAGGTTCACCTACATAAAAACAAATAAATGATTTTATTTCAGAGGATGTTTGAAAAGAAAACCCATTTTGTAGGGTAGGCAATGCCCACCCTTGTGATACATCAAGTGCGATCGAGAGTTTTGGATAAGCTCTTGAGGGGGGAATTCAGGGGGATCAAACGAGTTTGAACTTGTCAACGAGGACTTTTCAAACATCCTCTTTCAAACATCCTCTCTACGCTTAAAGGCAACTATTGAACAAAACTACTGAATTCAGTAGAATTTTCCAAGATTTTGGATTGTCAATAACGGAGATATCAGGTCAAAGTGGATCGTCACTCTGGTTAATAGCAGTCACAGATGTATGGAACGTTATACGATCGAGTGCATTGATCGCAGAGGTTTGTCCAGTGAGCCGCTCAATTAAAGAGTCGGTTAATACCGAAATCAATCCGATGCAAGCTCATTCTGAAGCCCCAAATCGGTCTTGGTGGCACCAGACGTTTGGGGAAGTTCGGACGCGAATTCTGTTGCTCTACGCCTTGCTAATGCTCTGTTTTACCGCCATCTCCATCCCCATTTTTCGTTCGTTCCTCTTTGCCAATGTGGATAACCGGGTGCGATTGGATTTACAGAAGGAGATGAATAGTTTTCGAGAGGGGTATGAAGCATGGGAACAGTTACCTGACCAATCTATTGAAGACCTCAAGGACTATGTCGATCGCTTCCTTGCTGAAGAACTCCCAGAAGACGATAATTATTTCATCGTTTTGCTTGATGGCGAATTTTATAGATCCAGTCCGGCGGCACTGCCAGTGGCGCTACGTCCTGGTTCAGCCTTGCTAGAGAACTGGGAAGAGGATTATCAACCGTCTAAATATCACAACTCGGCAAATTGGGTGGAAACATCAACAATCTACCGAAAAATTTATGATCCCCAGAGCGGCGATATTCTCTATTTGATACAACCTCTAGAGCTTGAGGGACAATCAAGAGGCGTTTTTGCGGTTGTTCATGCATCAGGCGGAGAACGAGCAGAAGCCCTGGAAGCAGTTTACATTTTTGGTCAAGTCGCGATCGTAATCGTGTTGATCACTTTTGTATTGGCATGGCTTGGCACAGGGCAGCTTTTGGCTCCCATGCGAACCTTAGCGGCGACGGCTCGTTCGATCAGCGAAACCGATTTGAACCAGCGTATTGATGTTCAAGGGAGTGGTGAAATGGCAGAACTGGCAGACACCTTTAATGCCATGATGAACCGCATTCAGGACTCTTTTAACAGCCAGCGCAACTTCATTAATGATGCTGGGCATGAACTTCGCACACCCATTACGATCATCCGAGGGCATCTGGAATTAATGGGAGATGAACCCGAAGAGCGCCAGGAAACTCTGGACCTTGTGTTGGATGAACTCGATCGAATGAGTCGCTTTGTGAATGATATGATTCTGCTGGCGAAAGCTGAGCGACCAGATTTTTTGCATTTAGAAACCATTGAACTGAATTCCTTTGCGGAAGAATTGTTTGCCAAAGCTCAAGCTCTTGCCGATCGCGACTGGCAGCTTAAAAATCGAGCATTCGGGACGATGGTGGGCGATCGTCAACGGTTGACGGGAGCAATCATTAACTTGGCTCAAAATGCGACTCAGCATACACCGCCAAACAGTCTGATTCAATTGGGTGTGGCTGTCACTAAGAGCAAAGTTTTATTCTGGGTACGAGATATGGGTGAAGGGATTTCTCCATCTGATCAAGAGCGGATCTTTGAACGGTTTGCTCGTGCGGCAAATAGCTATCGTCGATCGGAGGGCGCAGGGTTGGGCTTGGCGATCGTCAGGGCAATCGCAGAGGCACATGGTGGACGAATTGAATTAGTCAGTCAGCTTGGGGTTGGCTCTACGTTTACCCTGATTCTTCCCCTAGAACCACCACAGGAGAGGGTATCCCAATGAATCGAATTCTCATTGTTGAAGATGAACCACGAATTACGTCTTTTCTGGAAAAGGGCTTCCAATCCAATGGGTTTACCACGACCATTGTGAGAGATGGACGAGAAGCTGTTTGTATGGCAGTTGGGAATGAGTTTGATCTAATCATTCTAGATTTAGGACTACCTGGCAAAGATGGGCTAGCCGTCTTAGAAGAACTACGCGGACAGGGGATACAGCAACCGATCGTCATTCTTACCGCTAGAGATGATGTTAATGACAAGGTGAGTGGGTTAGAACTGGGTGCCGATGATTATGTCACCAAACCGTTTCACTTTGATGAACTGCTCGCCCGCGTTCGGGCACGATTGCGAAGCACCAGTTTTCCATCCGGACAATCTGAGATGGTGCTGCATTTGAGCAATGTCACGTTGGATCTGCGGACGCGACGAGCCTATGTGAGCGATCGTTCTATTGAATTGTCTGCCCGCGAATTCACTCTTGCTGAAACATTCTTGCGCCATCCGGATCAAGTGATGAGTCGAGAACAATTGCTCAACCATGTTTGGGGCTATGACTATGATCCAGGTTCAAATATCGTGGATGTCTACATCGGTTATCTACGAAAAAAATTAGGTGAAGGACTGATTGAAACAGTTCGCGGAGTTGGCTACCGGATGCGCTCCTAATCCTTGTGTTCATAACATTTCAACTCTATGCCTCGCTTCTCTTAAAATGAACAAGAAGCTTAAGCGGGTTACTTTTAAAAAATAAGATGAAACAGCTTATTTGTGAGAAGTTTCTCATCAAACTTTAATGTCTAACTAGCTCTTACTTGCTACGCTAGGTTTGAGGTTATCAAACGGAATTCAAAAATTAATATAATCAGAATTTAAGCCATTGTAAGCAGGACATTGTATGTGATTATCATTATCAACACTCTCAAAGAATTTTGTAATTTACCCCTGAACCCTCGTTAATTTAGAGTCTATCCGACAACCCATTTTGTACCACCTTACCGGGGATACATCACCTGCAATCGAGGTTTCAGGATAGGTTCTTAGTATGTCAACCACTCGTTTAGCTCTGTTTCTTTAATTGAGAAGCAACACTGAGTCGATTAATGAGTCTGATTAAAATGTGTCGAATTTTGATTGCTGAAGATGAGCCTCGAATTGCAGCGTTCATTGAGAAAGGTCTCCGTAAGAATGGATTTACAACTGTCATCGCTAAAACTGGGAGTGAGGCATTGGAGATGGCTCAAGCCGGGGATTATGATTTAATGTTGCTTGATTTGGGACTCCCTGGTATTGATGGATGGACCGTATTAGATGAATTACGCCACAATGGGAATACTCTGCACATTATTATTGTCACGGCTCGTGATGGCATGCGCGATCGCATTGAGAGCTTCAAGCGAGGAGCAGACGATTACATTACTAAACCGTTTCAGTTTAGTGTTTTATTAAACAGAGTTAGAGAACAGTTGAGCGATCGCTAGCTAAATTTTTTAGGCACTAATGTAGGATTTAATCGGGTGAATAAGCCACCCAATCCTTCCCCTAGCCACTCAAAAGCGCCTCAACAAACTCATAGCTGGAGAAAGGACGCAGATCTTCGATTCCTTCGCCTGCTCCAATAAAGCGAATGGGAAGTCCGAGTTGTTGGACAACGGCAAGTGCAATTCCACCTTTCGCCGTGCCGTCTAGTTTGGTCAACACGACTCCGCTGAGCTTGGCAACTTCAGAGAAAACTTCGGCTTGTCGGAGTCCATTTTGTCCGAGGGTGGAATCTAGCACGAGCAAGGATTCCACGATCGCACCGGGGGCTTTTTTGTCAATGATGCGGCGAATTTTACTCAACTCGTCCATCAAGTTTTTCTTGTTCTGGAGGCGTCCGGCAGTGTCTACGAGCAAGAGTTCTGCATGACGGGCTTGAGCCGCTATGATCGCGTCGAAGACAACGGCTGCCGGATCAGTATTTTTGCCAGGATTCGCGATCACTTCGACGTTGCTGCGTTCACCCCAAACTTTGACCTGTTGCACGGCGGCGGCTCGGAAGGTATCTGCTGCGGCAATTAGACAGCGATAACCAGATTTTTGGGCGATATGGGCAATTTTGCCGATCGTCGTGGTTTTTCCGGCTCCATTCACGCCAGTAATCAACCAGATGTTGAGCATATCCTTTTCGGGAACAAAACTCAGACTATGAGAATCGCCTAACGGCTTATCAAGCATATCTCGCAGGATTTGTTTCAAGTAAGCGATCGCCTCTGACGGCGGGAGGGCTTCCTGTCGGAGTCTAGCTTGCAGTGCCTCAATGATATAGTCCGTTGCGTCAATTCCTACATCTGCTTGAAGCAGCAGGGATTCGATTTCCGTGACACCTGCTTGATTCAATGGCCCCTGACCGACGATCGCCCGTAGCTGGTTCACTAAGCTGCGTCTGGTTTTGTCGAGTCCCTGACGCAATCGCTTTAGCCAAGTGATTTCTTCGATCGAGACACCTTCCGGGAGACGACCCTGCGCGGCTAGCACTTCGGCTGACCAGAGGAACGCCTCATCCAAAATTAACCCTGGAATTGCCGGAGGTTCGCTAAGGGTAGGCAGTTCTGAAACCAGTGGAACGACTTCTGATTCAGCCGCGATCGCTCTGCCTTCAAACGCTCCAGACGGGCTTGGCGATCGGCTTCGGCTTGTGCCCAGAAGGAGAGTGGGGGAGAAGGGGAAGAGGCGATGGGGGAAGGGGCGATCGGTTCGTGGTCTTCCGCAAGTTCAGCGATCGCTTCCAGTTCAGTAGCAGGAGTCGATTCGGCAGCCACAGGTTCCGCAAGGGGAGTAGGTTCTGCTTCTTCAGGAGCCTCAACAAATTCCTCAACAGTAGATTCTGTAGGAGTTAACTCTGCTTCGGTGAGAGGAGTTTCAACAGGCGCAACTGGTTTTTCTTGCTGCTGCCGCTTGCGGATATTCTCGTAAGCGACCTTCGCCCAATCAAGTTGATTTTGGGCAACCGCTGAAGTCTCGGCCCGGTCGGGTGAGGTTGCTTCTATCTGAGGTTGAGTCTGCGCAGACTCTTCTGACTCCGGTGATTCAGTTTGAGACTCAGACGTATCGCTGAATTTGCGATTGAACCAATTGAAAGGAGCCATACACTACTACCTGAACACTCTACCTGAAACTGCTACTCTCACATTCTCATCCTCCCACACTCCCACCCTTCCCGACCGAATCGACAACGGGTTTCAATGGCGTCCAATTTTGTCCGGGCACAGCATACCGTGCCCCGCCGCTACAAAATCAGGATGTAGGGGCTTCAGATTTAAGGTGTTCACTAATTCGCCGCAGAACACCATTAATGAATCGATGTCCATCGTCGCCGCTATAACGTTTTGCCAGTTCTACTGCTTCGTTGATAGCCACTTGTTGTGGGACGCCGAGAAGCCACATTTCAGTAACCGCGATCCGGAGAATATCTTGATCAATCCGAGCAAGACGATGGAGTTGCCAATCTACCATTGATGTTTCGATCAACCGATCGACTTCTGCCTGATGTGCCTTCGCTTGGCTCAATAGCTCCATGACATACGATCGAACTTCTTTTTGGTTGGCAAGTTGAATGAATTCTGGCAGTTCCAACGCCGACCCAACTCGATTAATCGCTGTTTGAGTCAGTTCAAGAGCTTCCCGTACCATTGCTCTCGCACTCTGCACATCGATCGCTCGTGTTTCGCTGGTGAGGAGGCGATCGCTCCCTCGGTTTAACTCAGCCGAAGCCGTTTCTAACGTGTCATGCACTTCAGTTGTCAGCGTTCGCACGGCTGCCAGAATGACATCTTGGAGTTGTTGCGCTTGCAGGCGTTCTGGCTTAGCAGGCAGTTGACCGATGCTGAGGAGAGCCAATTCACGAGCGATTCGACGAGCTTGCATGGTAGTTTAGTTGACGAGGTTCAGAGCAAACGTGGTTATTCTAACAAATAGAGCGATGGCTCAGTCTTCTAGAATCAGCGTCCATTCGGTTGCAGTAGCATTCCAGACAGGCAGAGAGGTTTCGCCAACCATATAGGGTCCCCAATAGCGACGAGAGCCATCTTGAGCAAAAGCAACCAACACATCCCCCGATCGCAACCGGAGATCACCATTGGGCAAAGACAAGATCAACCCTTTCGTTCTGCCCTCTTCAGGAGCAAAATCCCAGTGAACGGGCTGAGCAAATGTCGAGCTTCCTGTTCCAGATTGATGCAGCAAGGCTATCCGAATGGGGTAGTTGGTCTGGTTGCTAACTCGCAAACTTCCTAAACTAGCCTCACTGCCCGTTGCACTCGACGGCTCTGGTATGGCTGGAACCCCAGAGGGGCTAGGGTCAGGAGTGGAAGTTGGAGAAGCCACGGATGGGGGCAGTTCTAGATCCGGCGAAGCCGATGGAGAGCGCGCAGGGGAGGAGGTAACGTCAGGCGGAGTGGATGCCTCTGTTTGAATCACCTCCACTTCTATACGGGACAATAAAAGTGCTACAAGACACACTCCCAATACCCCAATTACCGCAGGGTATAGCTTTAACTTGAAATCATTGGTCATAATCCCCTGCTCCCCTTCAGCACCATACACTTCTCTACTCTAGACAGACATTGCAGCTTTGGGTGGAGACTATCCAGTTTTATAAATGAACCGATCGCCAAGGGGCAAAAACTTGCCCAATCGCAACTGAGCAAGTTGAGTCGGCAAGCGTTTTTAACCGACCAATGGCAAAATCTTCTCGATTTCTCGACGTACTTCTTTGAACACTGCATCCACTTGGTCGTCGAATACAGCCCGTCGATACGTTGCAGGAACCACCCAGTGATCAAGCAAAACCGTGACGGTATGACTTTGGGGGAATGTACTCACTCATCCCTGCATTTTACGCATCGACCCCTAGCTGATTGACAACTCTCGTTCCCAGACTTTGCCTGGAATGCCCCTTCGGAGGCTCCACCTCTCGTAAGCCAGTGGCAGAGCCACGTCAGAGGAATTCTCAGATAGAACCTGGGAACGAGGGCGGGTCACGAGTAAATCGTATACTTCTACTCTCCACCACCAATAATCTGCGGAACTTTGAAAAATTGACCCGTCGCATTGGCTTCGCGATCGGGCGCACTTTCCAAGATCAACTCGCGATCCTCACAAGAATCAAGCTGATCTGGACGGGTGACATTACTGACATCGATCGCCCTGGCGGTTGGCTCCACCTGACTCGTATCCAACTCATTAAGTTGCTCAAAGTATTCCAGAATGCCACTCAACTGCGTCGTGAACCGCTCTTCTTCCTCCGGAGTCAACTCCAAACGCGCCAAATGAGCCACCTTACGAACCTGCTCACGATCAATCATCCCCATGCTTCATCCCCCCACTGATATCCCCCATCTCTTCACTCTTCATCCTTAAAAGAACGCATCCATATTGGCACGTCCCGTTGTCTTCAGCCAGTTTTGCGCTTCGATGTAGTTGTTGGGTGCAATGCGAATAGCCCGTTGCCAATAGTCAGCCGCCTGGTCGAACAAAGAATCTGCTTCATTTTGATTGCCAGCCGCCTGCGCCTGCTCACCCAGATAATGATAAATAACCGCAATATTATTCAGGGCTTGAGGCATCTGAGGGTTAAGGTCAAGGGCTTGATAATAATACCCTAGAGCGCGATCGTGTTCTCCATTACTGGCATGAATCAACCCAGTATTGTAGAGGATAAAACTGCGATCGTAAGGATCTTCCTCCAGTCTCAAGGCTTCCTCATAGTTCGCCAATGCTTCCGCATACTCCCCATCCGCCTGAGCAGACATCCCATCTCGATAGTAGGCAAACGCCTCCTTCGCTGTTTTACTCGTTGGCAACATCTTCAAAATCAGATCTGCCATGACAGTAAAGCTTTTATCAATAAAATTATCGTTTCGTTGAGATCTCGGCATAGTCGCCTCTACCCATCACTTTACAAACAGGACTTTAATCATAAAACCCAAGCATCAAATGTACCCAGGTTGGTTACTCAAGATGCGATCGCTTCCTCATCACATCTTACCTCAACGCCACCCCCCACCCTCTTCCCCATCTCTCTTCCCTCTTCCCTCTTCCCTCTTCCCCCTTCCCCTCACCCTGTTCCTACAATGGAAACTAAAGACAATCATTTAAATCCTTGAGGAACAAGCATGGCTCCTAATCCCGCCGTCATGCAGGCAGTTGAAAAGCTTGACTATCGTGTCACTGTGGGTGATGTGGCATCTCAAGCAGGCTTAGATATCAAAATTGCTGAACGAGATTTATTGGCACTCGCATCAGAAGCACGAGGACATCTGCAAGTCGCAGAATCCGGAGAGATCGCCTACGCATTTCCGCGTAATTTCCGCGATGTTTTGCGAAACAAGTACTGGCGATTGCGCTGGCAAGAAACCTGGAACAAAATCTGGAAAATTTTGTTTTACATCATCCGGATTTCCTTCGGGCTTTTGTTAATCGCGTCTATTATCCTGATTTTGCTAGCCATTCTGATCATTTTTATTGCAGCTACAGCGTCTCGCAATGATGGAGACAGTGGCGGTGGTGGAGACGATCGATCGGGCGGCGGTGGCTTTGTCCACTATCCGAGTTTTTGGTTCGCTCCCGATTGGTACTGGATCTTCTTGCCAGACTACGATCGCTATTCCTCCCAACGTCAGCGAGAAAGATCCCGATCCAGGAATGGTGCCGATCGCCAGATGAATTTCCTGGAAGCAGTATATTCCTTCCTGTTTGGGGATGGCGATCCCAATATAGAGTTAGAAGAGCGGCGATGGCAGGCGATCGCCACGACGATTCGCAATAACCGTGGCGCTGTTGTCGCTGAACAGATTGCCCCTTACTTAGATGACATCGGCAATGGCTACCAACGGGAATATGAAGAATATATACTGCCTGTCTTGACCCGCTTCAATGGACGCCCAGAAGTGAGTCCTGAAGGTCAAATTGTCTATCACTTCCCAGAGTTGCAAGTCAGCGCCACACAACGGAATCCTCAGCCTGTTTCAGCCTACCTGAGAGAACTCCCGTGGCGGTTCAGTCAAGCGGGTTCTGGGCAACTGATTTTGGCAGGTAGTTTAGGCGTTGTTAACTTAGGCGGTGCCCTGCTTCTGGGTAGCTTGCTGCGTGATGGGACGATCGCCGCTCAGCTTGGTGGACTCGTCGCATTCGTATCGAGCATCTACTGGCTCTTGCTGGTTTACGGCATCGGCTTTCTCACGGTTCCCCTGATTCGCTACTTCTGGATTCAAGGACGCAACAGGCGCATTGAATCTCGCAATCAAAACCGTCAAGCACAAGCCGTTGCGCTTAACGAAGCCAACAATCAACTACAACAGAAGATTGCCTTTGCTCAATTGTTTGCCGCTTCAACCGTTGTCGATGAATCCGATTTAGCATACACGACTGAACGCGATTTAACAGAGCAAGAATTGCTGAATGCAGACAAGATCGATGCTGAATGGCGCAGGCGATTGGGGGAAGATGGGTGATGGAATAGCGCGTCCACTCATCCACCCCGATTAACCTGGCAACTGTTGTTAATGCCAAGGTGAACGAAATTCCGTAGGGTGGGCGATGCCCACCATCCATGAATCACCTGAGCCGCAAGGTTTTGGTGGGCGCTGCCCACCCCACAAAAGCTGCATCCTCTTTAATTGCCGGGTTAATATAAAATGGCGGTTCGTCCTTACACATGACGCGATCGCGCCTGCGGATAAAGATGGTGTTAGATTTGTAGATTTTATGGCGGCTCTCTCTCAACTACAACCTCTCAGTCTGGATCAATTCAAGGTTGTCCGTCTGATTGCGACTGATATGGATGGCACTTTAACTCAACATGGCAAGTTCACGCCTGCCTTGCTTCAAGTCCTCACCGAGCTAGCTGCCAATGGGATTCAAGTATTGATTGTGACAGGACGATCGGCTGGTTGGGTCAATGGCATTGTTAGCTACCTGCCTGTTGTAGGGGCGATCGCAGAAAACGGCGGATTGTTTTACCAAGCGTCAGGAGGGGAAGAACTCCTTGTGCCAATTTTTGATTTGGTAGAGCATCGGCAACAATTGGCAGAGATGTTTGGTGGTTTGCAAGCGGAGTTTCCGCAAATTCAAGAGTCAAGCGATAATCGGTTTCGGATAACGGATTGGACATTTGATGTGCAAGGGTTGAGTCTAGAGGATTTGCAACAGATGCACGATCGCTGCCAATCCGCAGGTTGGGACTTTACGTATAGCACCGTCCAGTGTCATATCAAACCCTTGCATCAGGAGAAGGCGATCGGCTTATCTCAGGTTCTCAACCAATATTTTCCAGATTTGACACCTGAGCAAATTGTAACCGTGGGAGATAGTCCGAATGATGAGAGTTTGTTTGCAGGCGATCGGTTTCCTCTCGCTGTGGGAGTTGCCAATGTGTTGCATTATGTCGATCGACTAGCACATAAACCCGCATATGTCACCCAAGCATCTGAAGTAGCAGGATTTTGCGAATTGGCACAATTGATCCTCAAAGCCTTTCATTCATCAAGCCGATCTGGCTAGGCATAGAGGCGAACCCTCGTTCGCCCATACACAAAGCATCAATGTTCAGTTGTTACAGCCGTTTCCCCTGGCATAAGCCACACACTCACCCATCCACCCATCCACCCATCCACCCATCCACCCATCCACCCATCCACACGCAATTGTGGTTTACTCATCTGAAAATCGCTGTAACCCACTCTTCAAGCTAACCAACGCATTGCTGCTGAGGTCAAACTTAAGAAGGTCATAAACCCAACCGCATCCAGTGTTGTCGTCAGCAGAGGTCCACTAATCAACGCCGGATCGAGATTCAATCGTTTCAGTGCCATTGGCAGTAAGGTGCCCAGGCTAGCGGCCACAACGACATTAATAACCATCACTGATCCGGCAACTAAAGCGATCCATCGCTCAGAGGGAATTGCCCAAAGGAGCGACAGTATAGCGAGAGTCAGTCCGAGGGCGATCGCGGTTCCAATTCCAGCTAACAGTTCTTTGCGGAGAATCTTGAGCGTATCAGCATGGGTGACTTCCCCGACTCCTAAGCCTCGTACTGTAACCGATAGTGCCTGGATTGCCACATTGCCGCTCGTATTCGACAGAATCGGCATGATCACAGCTAATACAGGCACGAGGGCAATCACTTGCTGATAAGGAGCGATCGCGCTTGCCGCCCCAATGTAAAGGGCAATATTTCCTAAAAGCCACGGTAAACGTTTTCTAACAGTAACACTTGGCGGAGACAAAGCCGCTTCATCCCCACCGCTAACGCCTGCCAATTTTTGAATGTCTTCAGTTGCTTCTTCTTCCAAGACATCAACCATGTCATCGATCGTGACGATGCCGACGAGTCGGTCTTCGCGATCGACAACAGGCAAGGCGATCAGGTCATAGCGCTTCATTAGTTGCGCCACTTCTTCTTGTGGCATTTCTGTTCGAGCTTTGATGACTCGATCGCTAGCAATATCTTGGATCTGGGCCGATGGGATCGAGAAGAGGAGTTGTCTTAAGGAAATAACTTTGACTAACTTACGGCGATCGTCAATCACGTAAGCGTAGTAAATCGTTTCTTTGTCTTCGTCAAATTGACGGATTTTCTCCAGCGCATCTGCAACGGTGAGTCCTTGCCGCAATTGCACATATTCCGTGGTCATGATCCGTCCGGCAGTGCCTTCGGGATATCCCAAAATCGTTGCCGTTGCCTGACGCTCGGCTGGACTAAGTTGCTGTAATAACCGCCGCACAATCCGGGCAGGCAGTTCGTCAAACAGTTCCGCCCGATCATCCGGACGCATCGAATCGACTAAGTGACGAACATCCGCTGCCTGTAAAGAGCTAATTAACTCTTCTTGAATATCGGCAGGTAAATATTCAAAAACATCCGTGGCCTTGTCTTTACTGAGGAGACGAAAGGCGATCGCTCTCCGTTCGGCAGGCAGATTCACAATGAAATCTCCCACGTCCACGGCTGGAAGTTGGTCTAACTCCCACTTCATCTGATTTAAGCCAGTCAATTCTGCCAAGAAAAACTGCTTTTCCTGAGTGAGCATGACATCCTCCTATAAGTCCCCCACGCGCAGGGAAACCTACTGGCTCACCAGGCTAGGGGACGATTGTACTGTAAGGTGATGGACTTCGGTCCATAGAAAATGCGTAATTCGACATCGATGCCTACCTAGGGGATACGGCATCGCTACCTCCAATCTTAGCCTTGTTGGTGCGCCGGACGTAAAGGGCTACATGCAATTTTTGCAATTGGCTTTACATAAGCCAGGACAGACACGTTGGTCTGCTCTTATACAAACCAGGACAAGACACGTTGGTCTGCATCTTGGACAGACACGTTGGTCTGCATCTTATATAAACTCAGGACAGACACGTTGGTCTGCCCCTACACCACGCCATCCATCAACAGAAAATTGACAGGTGGTAACCCGCTCTTGGCGGCGATCGTTATGTTGTGATTTGGTAAACGCCTCCTCCAGCATAGTCTGTGAGGTAGAGATTGCCTTGTTCGTCTTCGCCAAAGGATGAAATCAGGTAGGGCGATTCGAGTAAGAGTTGATTGGTCCATTGGGAGCCGTTTTGTCTCACTCCCCAGAGTTTTCCGCTGATGAAATCGCCGTAAAAGTAAACGCCTCGTAGGGCTGATTCTGTCGTTCCGCGATAGACGAAACCACCCGTGACGGACTCTCCTTGAGAATGATCATATTCGGCGATCGGCAGCACGAACCCTGTGATATCTTCGGTGGAGTTATTGAATCGATGCACCCCTTCTAGAACACGCCAACCGTAGTTTTCGCCGCCGGTGCTAGAGCCAACTTGAAAATTCACTTCTTCGTAAGCATTTTGTCCGACATCAGCAATGAACAGATCATTGGTTTGACGATCGAATGAAAAGCGCCACGGATTCCGCAGTCCTAATGCCCAGATCTCATCTCGGACACGGTTTTGTAGATCTTTTGCACCAACGAAGGGATTGGTAGTGGGAATCGTGTAAGTGGCTGTGTCAGGTGATTCTACATCGATTCGCAGGATCTTCCCAAGGAGGGAATTTGGGTTCTGAGCGTTGTTATTCGGGTCGCCGCCGCCGCCGCCATCGCCCGTACCGATATAAAGATAGCCATCCAGACCGAATGCCAGTTGTCCACCATTGTGATTCGCAAAGGTGGGATGATTGAGGGTTAGGATCACTTGTTCACTGTTCGGAGCAGCCACGTTGGTGTTGGTCGTCCGGAACCGAGAAACAACGTTATTTCCAGCCGAATTGGTGTAATAGACGTAGAAATAGCCTTTTCTAGCGTAATCTGGTGGAAATGCCACGCTGAGCAATCCTTCTTCGCCAGCACTGCGAACGCGATCGGCAATATCCAGGAACGGCGTGTTCAACACAGTCCCATTTTGGAGAATCCGAATTCGTCCGTCCTGTTCCACAACAAAGAGACGATTACTGCCATCTTTGGCGCTGGTGATATGAACGGGTTTGTTGAATCCACTGGCTCGTGAGGCTAGGTTGATCGCTGGCAGAGCAGGCAGCGGCTCGGATGATAAAGGGGTTGCCGCGAGATTTAATGTGTAGCGAGTCTTGCTAGTCAATCGAGTGGGAATAACCCGAACATAGTAGGTTCCAGGTTCCAGAGTTAAATTGAGGAATTTAGATTTTCCGGATTCTCCAGTTGCCGTGCGGATCAGGGAATCCGATCGATTGAGGAGTTGCACTTTGGCATCGGCAGTCAGATTGATCAGCGCCAGGGAAAACTGACTCCGATCGCCCATCCGTATCTGATAATAATCGCGATCGCCTTTGCTAAGCCAATCTTGCACGGATGTACTGCTGAGATTACCAAGCCGACGAGCCGTAGTGCTGGTGTTACCTGCACTATCCGGAACGGCTGAAAGATTTAGCTGATATCGTGTGCTGCCACCTTCGGTGAAAACGCGCACGAAATATCGCCCAGATTCTAGCCGACGATCGATCGAACGACGCTGTTTTCCCCGTAAGTTAATAGTCTGGACAACTTGCCGTTTTTGGTTTAGTAGCTGTAGTCCCAGATTTTTCGCTGATCCTCCGTTTAGATCCAAACTCAGATCACTGGCTCGTCTTAGACGAACGCTGTAAAAGATATTGGAATTTGAGTGATTCAGCGTTCCACTGCGGGTGGTTTGTGTGGTGGTTAAGGCGATCGATTGCGCTGAATTAAAACTGTTTCCGGTGCTATTTGCCATAAAATCTTCGATTGGGATCGTCAACTCAATAACTTGCAATACCCACAAAAACACTAAGACCCAGAGCAATGAGCAGCCTCTCTTCGTGCCGTTATGCCTTAATGGATGGCTGAAACTGATTCAACCTCTATATCCTTAGTCAGGGGATAACCCTTTTGAGGCTAACCATTCACGATTGAATAAACGAGATTGATAGCGTATTCCACTATCGCAAAGGACAGTGACGATCGTATGTCCGGGACCCATTTGCTTCGCTAACGCCACAGCTGCACCCACGTTAATCCCGACTGAGCCGCCCATAAACAGCCCATCTTTCTGCAACAGTTGATAGACCACCCGAATTACTTCATGATCATCAACTCGAATGGCATCGTCCACTGGGGCACCTTCTAGATTGGCAGTGATTCGGCTCGTGCCAATTCCCTCAGTGATAGAGCTACCTTCAAGCTTAAGTTCACCGGTCTTGAAATAGTTATACAAGGCACTTCCCATCGGATCGGCTAAAACACACTTGACATTAGGATTTTTTTCCTTAAGGAAGAACGAGACACCTGCATAGGTTCCACCTGTTCCCGTTGCCGCGACCCAAGCATCGATCTTACCGTCGGTTTGTGCCCAGATTTCGGGTGCGGTGGTTTCATAGTGGGCTTGTCGATTTGCCACATTATCAAACTGGTTTGCCCAAATTGCGTTCTCCATTTCCGCCGCAATTCTGCCGGATAGTTTAACGTAGTTATTGGGGTCACGGTATGGCAAGGCTGGCACAGGTCGAACTTCTGCACCGAGCATTCGCAGCATATCTATTTTCTCTTGAGACTGGGTTTCTGGAATGATAATCAGGCATTTATAGCCTTTAGCATTGCAGATGTGCGCCAATCCAATTCCGGTATTTCCGGCAGTTCCCTCAACGACTGTTCCACCCAGTTGAATTAAACCTTTTTCTTCTGCATCTTTAATAATGTAGAGTGCTGCCCGATCTTTGACTGAGCCGCCTGGGTTAAGAAATTCTGCTTTACCCAAAATCTCACACCCAGTTTCTTCGCAAAAGCTATTGAGCCGGATCAGGGGTGTATTGCCGACGCTGCCAACAAATCCATTCTTGATATCCATGCCACAGTCCTATCTTCCTTAGCCAAATTCTAAAGCAGAATAGGAGGCTGACTCAGCCACATCCTAAGCTAATCGGCATTCATTTTTGCATTGGCAATTTTTTGAAGTTCTTGTGGGATGGGCATCTTGCCTGTCCGGGCGGGTGTTCGCGAAGCGTGTCCGTAGGACATGGCACCCACCTCAGAATTCATTAGGGTCACCTACACATCACTTCTTTAATCTCATCTAAGGCATAATAGACTCCATCATTTCCACGAGATACCATAGCCCGATCACCATCCCCTCGAATGCTGCTACTTTCCTACTCCCTACTCCCCACCCCCTGCCCCTTATGGTAGGACGAGTCACCAGTGAGGGCGATCGCGTCATCCGATCGAACATTGCCCGCAAACTTTTCAACTTAAAGGGTCGGGGCATCAAGATCGGCGTTATTTCCGATAGCTTTGATGCCTTCGACGGTGCCACCAGCAATATTACCGAAGGCGATCTGCCTGGTCGAGATAACCCAGATGGGTACAGAAAACCTGTCCGAGTTTTGCGAGATTTGCCATCAGGAATAGATGAAGGACGCGCCTTGCTGCAAATCATCTTTGATATTGCGCCAGAGGCAGAACTGTTGTTTCACACGACAGGCGAAACCGAGCAAGACTTTGCTACAGCTATCCGCGAACTCACAAAGGCGGGAGCCGACATCATCGTAGACGACATCCTCTTCTCAACTTCAACGTTTTTTCAAGATGGCGCTCCGGCTCAAGCGATTGCGGAAGCGGTGAATCAGAATGTTGTTTTTGTGTCAGCAGCAGGAAATAATAGCAATCGCTCTTATCAAAGTGACTTTCGCCCTAGCACAACGTTTACCTTTCGCAGCACTACTTACGAGGCGCATGACTTTGACCCTGCCTCAGGAGTTGATTTGTTTCAGGATATTCAGATGCCGCGATCGAGTTTGATTGATCTGTTGGTGAATTGGGATCAGCCGATCGGTGGGGTCACGTCTGATTTGGAAGCATTCATTTTAGAAAACCCCGTTTTGCCTGGTGCAGGTGGCACAATCCTGGATGATGGAACCGTTTTGCGTCGCAGAACCGATGATCCATCTAAGCGAGTCGCTTACGCCGCTTCCTCACGGGAAACTGTTTATCTCCTGATTGCCCGCAAAACCGATTCGCAAAGTCCGCCACCCAATCTCCTGAAATGGATCAGTTTCACTAACACTGCTGATAATGGCGTGACGTATGAATATGTCAATGACAGGGGTGGAACCGGGAATTCCACAATCTACGGACACCAGAATGCGGATGGAGCCATCACCGTCGGAGCCGCATCCTTTCGACAAACACCCGCTTTTGGTGTCAATCCCCCTAAACTAGAAACCTTCTCTAGCGTGGGTGGAACTCCAATTCTGTTTGATGTTCAAGGCAATCGTCTTGCAACGCCAGAAATTCGTCAAAAGCCTGAAATTACCGCACCCGATCGCGTTTCTACAACCGTTTTGGGGTTCCGTTCGTTTCCCGGTACCTCTGCGGCGGCTCCTCATGTGGCGGCTGCAATTGCACTGATGTTGCAACGAGCCGGTGGACGCAAAAGCCTCAGCCGATCGCAAATCCTAACGGCGCTGCAAAAAGGAGCCATCCCGATCGCCCCTCCTGGTAATTTCACGAGTGGAGCAGGCTTAATTCAAGCGGATTCTGCCATTCTCCAAGCGTTCCAATCTGAAATTCTGGGCAGTTCGAGTGATGATATTCTGCAAGGAACCGATCGAGCCGAGAATCTATCTGGTTTAACTGGGAACGATCGCCTCAGCGGGGCAGGCAGTTTCGATGCGCTGTTTGGCAATGAGGGCAAGGACACTCTCAATGGCGGCGCAGGCAACGATTACTTGCTCGGTGGCAACGGCAATGATTCCCTGGTCGGGTCGAATGGCGATGATTTTCTGCTAGGCAGCCGGGGGCGAGATGGGCTGAGGGGCGATCGGGGGAATGATGAATTGCGAGGAAATGAAGATAACGATACGCTCATTGGCGGTAGGGGTGAAAATCGCTTGACGGGTGCTGAAGGCAATGATTTGTTTGTGTTCGATCGCCACGGTTTTGCCAGGGTTCAAGATTTTCAAAATGGGCGCGATCGCCTGGGATTGCCTAGAGGAGTGACGTTTAATCAACTTGATTTCGATCAACGAGGACGAGATACCCTGATCGAATTGGGAAACCGGACGATCGCACGGTTGAGAGGAATAGCTGCAAGCACTCTGACACCAGCAGATTTCAGATCACCTTTCTCGACAATCTAACTAAGAAAGAAGCCTAAGTTTTACGTTTGTGAGAAAAAATCCGCAGCATAGATATAAAATCGTGTACTTTGCAAGAGCATAAGTTTTATAAGGTCAACCTGCTGAAGGTAAAATTGATCTGACTCGATCCATTAATTCATTGAAGTCAACAGGTTTACGAATAAAGCCATCAGCACCCACATCAAATCCTTCAGCTGCCGTAGGTTGATCATGTCCAGTGACAAGCACGACTGGGATAAATGGCAATTTGCGATTCTGTCGAATTCGACGAGTCACTTCATAACCATTCATTTCTGGCATCATTACATCCAGTAGTATCAAATCAGGAGGCTCGGCTTCAATTTTTGCTAACGCTGCACGACCACTTTCTGCTACATCCACCTGGTATCCTTCCGCTTCTAAAAAGGTTTGAAGCAGGAAAATATTGTCAGGAATATCATCAACTATTAAAATTCGATCCATTTTTGAATTTAGTTTGAGAGTAAAACATTCATTTATTGCAAAAGCGAAGTCTTTTTTATTGTCATTACCGCGTTGTTATGTAACCTCTCCCATTAGAGGCATGGTTAGCTATTTTTCTATTCCTTATGCTGGTTACACAGAAAACAAGGAAGATTTTACAGATCTATAGTTTTCCGTAGCACTACATAATGCAACAATCCATTATGGTTCAAATTAGTAATGCGATCGTCAATTTCTATGAAATTAGCTTACATACTATATCTTCTACCTTTCTACCTATAGAGGGAGGATCTAAACAAAAAATCGTTTTTTAATGAATCCTATAAGGAAAAGGACTTAAAGAGGTAAAAAAGATGGGTTGGTTACAAAGACTGTTTGGAATTGATAAGCCTGCGAAACGTTCACAACAGACTCAACAAAATAAAGGAACGACTACAACTGTCGCAGCACCATCTGAGAAGGATGCATCGATCCCACTAGAGCGAGTTGGGCTTGACGGCGAGTATGACCAAAGCGGTTTAGCCAAGCGAGTTGCTTTAGCTTTTGACGAGGATTCCAACTTGGATGATATTGATACTCTCTACGTAGCTCAGACTAACAGCACTGTGGTTCTGAAAGGTAAAGTTCCTAGTCAAGAGACTTTAAACAAGATGGTATCTGTGGCAAAAGGAGTTAAGGGTGCCACTGCTGTGGATACTGAACAAGTGACTATTGGTTAAAGGCTGTTTAAGTAGAGGTAAAACATCTAGTAATAAATAGCATGTCATAGCAATGTCCCCAAAAAACATTCTCCAGATTGCCCCACCGGAGACTTGAACGAGGTACAAAGTACAGTTCGCCTTTGTCCTGTCAGAGTTTGACCCATCCACAGAAGCGACACGAATGCCTGTGACTGGATGGAACCCCATACTCTGAGTTGTCAAGGTTCAGATTTCAAGGGCGGCGATTAGCTCAAACCCCTGCTGCTATTATAACACAGCCATTATGTTGCAAAATAAAACCCCTGGATTACTCGATCGTATTTATTGGCAATTCGTCGCCCACCCACTCCATCCGCCTTGCGGCATCATTCCGGGGTGAGGCTCCTCATCGCTGCGCCTCTCATCCCGACGCTCCCCTATCGGGAGAGCGCGGGGCTTCCCGTCTAATAGCTAAGGCTAGAAGCTTCGACGTTTCTAGCCTTTTTTAATTAGATTAAGTTGCAACGTATTACTAACGTCCTAAAGATTAGAATACTTTGGTGCCAAAATGGGAACGCGGTAGGAGCACAGCATGCCGTGCCCCTACAATTGTGTCCTTTACCTGAAACCTGGAGATTATTACAATCCTTGTTGCTAGGCTTCAACCGTAAGACGGTCTACAGGATATGCCACACACGCCAACACATAACCCGCTTCTTGATCTTTCGCAGTCAGCGCCATTGGCTGTGAATCATAACGGACTTTACCTTGTCGAGCAAGAACTTTACACGCGCCACAAGCACCTACACGGCAAGCATTATTGATCTGAACTCCTTCCTGGTCAGCTAACTCTAGGATAGTCGTGTTACCATCTGCGGGAATTTCTTTGGCAGATTTGCAAAAGTTGACCGCCGGAGCAGTGGTCGTAGGAGCGGGTTTGGTAGGAGTGAGTACTTGGGTCGCCGCTCCCTTACCGTTACTAGCCGCCACAGGGGCATTCGATCGCACTCCCGTTTGTGGGGTAGATTGGGTTTGCGCTGGCGGCTTACCGTTGCTAGACGGGTGCCCTTTGCCGTTGCCACTGCTGATAGCCGTAGCAGGGATCTTTCGCAATGTGGTTTGGGTCGTCGGTGCCGGTTGAGTTTGAGACGGTGGAACCACTTTTTTGCCACCGAAGCTCTCTTCCTTGTAATTCTGCATTGGGAAGTTCATGGATTCTAATGTGGATTTAATTCCCTGCATGAATCCATTTGGACCGCAGACAAAAACGGCGCGATCGAGTAAATCCGGTGCTACCACATATAGCATCGCTTTGGAGATCCGTCCGGTTAAGCCCATCCAAGAGCGTCCGAGCGGCTGTTGGGTCAGAGTGACAGCCAGGTGAAAATTGGACATCTGAACTGCCATCGCTTCCAACTCGGCACGGAATATGATGTCCTCTAAGGTGCGGGAACTGTGGAGGAATACAATATCGCAGTCGGCAAGTGTATCTTGTACCCAACGAGACATCGACATCATTGGGGTGATGCCGCTTCCAGCTGAAATTAGCAGCATCTTAGTGGGCATTTCAGGGAGACAGGTAAAATGTCCCAGGGGACCGGTCAGAAACTTAACTCGATCGCCCACCTTTAGATTGTCATGTAGCCAGTTAGATACCACACCTGGTGGCAGATCCGAGTGTTCAGGCGGACTCGGAACTCGCTTAACCGTCAGGCTGAGATGATAGGGACGACTCGGAGAAGACGAGATGGAATACGAGCGAATCACGGGTTTACCGTCAATCTCAATCTTCAAGTTGACGAATTGCCCTGGCTTATAGTTGAACATGACCGGAGGCTCTGCGACAAAACAAAATGTTTTAACATCCGGTGTCTCGTCGATAATGCGGCTGCAACGACACTCCAGATCTCCTTCTGTCCACTGTTTTTCAGGGAGCGATACAGGAGCCGAGTGAACTGTTTCTGTCGAAGATTCAAGCAGTGCAGGGGGAGTTAACTCCTCAACATGTAAAAATGTTTCGCCAAGCTGGAGTAAATCACCTGGATGAAGCAGATGTTTTTCGTTTGCCGGAACAACCTCACCATTCAGGAGAGTTCCGGAAGTGCTACCAACATCAACATATTGATAGATACCTTCGCTGTAAAAAATTCGTCCATGGACTCGGCTGACTTCTGGACAAGGCAAAACCAGATCGCAAGTTGTATTGCGTCCGATTACCCATTCCAGTTGTCCGGGAAAGGCTTGATCAAGCTCGTGAAATTGAAACTGCTGTTGCTCGAAGTTAACGGACTTAAGTTTCAACATAGTGCAAACTCCTGCGTCAAATTTTGCGTTCAAATTCTGCCCATTCAATCCCGTGTGTTACCACCGTCGATCGGAGGTCAGGATTCGCCATCGGGTGTTGGTTTCCGCAATCGCTTGGCAACGGTTCGGGCTAGAGTGACATTATCGTGAGCTACGGCAGATACTCGTTCAGTCCGAGAAGACACCAGGAGTTCTGGGTGAGTAGCGGCAATGGTTTCGATCGCCGCAAAATGGTCGGAATCCTGAATTTGAAGGTCTTGGCGCAGTTTCTTGAAGAAGTCGAGGCTGTTAGAGGCATCAACGACCTGCTGCTCTAGAGCTTCCTGCACAACGCCACTATAGGTTTGCATTCGCAATTGCTGCGAGAATCCAGGCAACACTTTTACGAGCGTATACACTTCATCAGCCGAAAGCTCCTCCAGAGAACGACCTTCTAGCAGCGAGGGGTCTAACTGAAGCTTCTGAAGTTGCTTTCGCAAGCTGCTTGCAGTGCTTTCCCGATCATACTTGGCACGAGTCCGTCCCAAGGTACGATAGAACCAAATCGCACCGACGAGAACCACTAGCGCATTGAATCCTAGAAGCGGATAAGTGGGTAGTCGGTTTAGGGAAGGACGGGCACCGTAGGAGAAGAATGTCCAGAATGATACAGTGGTGAAGATCGTAAACATAACGTGCTGAGCTTGTTCGGCTGAAACCGAACGCCCACGCCAACCCGTGAATCGGCGATAAAGCTTTTCTAGAATCAGTCCCAGGCTAAATGTTGCTGCCCCAAATACGCCATAGGTGATAAACACTGCAATAAATTTGGGGATGGGAATTACTTGCCCGTTGATATAGAAACCTGGATCAAACAGCCTGGTGAGCAAGGTTTCTTCGTGTGTCCATGAGCCAGTGAAATAGTAGTCCCAGTTGCCGGAATACAGGAAGTAGTAGAAGTAGAAGGCAATCACCATCCCCAAGTATCCATACTGCACTAAGCGGCGACCGGGTTTTTTGAGTTCCTGCCAGTAGGTTTTTTCAGAATCAATGTCAATGCAAGGTGCTTTGCAACCGACACAAGCACTCATCTCTTGCCCCGTTTGAGGGTTAACCGTGCGACACATGGATTGGGTGATGCTAGGTTTAGGTGCGGTGTGCGCCTGACTGCCCAACAGAGCGCGAGGTCCGGTATAAATCATCTGTACAGGAGCCATCGGGCAGAAATAGTTGCACCAGCTTTTTCCGGCATATAGATAGCCAATGAGGATAGCGCAGAGGATTGTGCCGATTAAAAAGAAGCCAAGAGAAGTCCGATGACCGTTTACAAAGAGAATCCGCGCTCCTAGCCCGATGACAAATAGCCCAGATTGGAAGTAAAGGTGGTTCCGTCCTAGCCAAGAGTTTTCGCCGATCGTGACTAATTCGTAGCGAGGCTGTTGCGTAATTGGATCAATGACTTTCCGTTTTCGTTGAATCCCCAAGGCGCGTGGAATTTGAGATAAGAAGGACAACGGACAAATCCGTCGCCAAAGTTCATGCCCAAATGTTTGCAAAATCAGGATTCCAGCAGGGACAATCATCGCCCACCAGATCAACACGCTCATCGAGAAGGGCTGCTCTTGAATACAAGTATCTCGAATTTTGACACAGCGATCGGGATCGAGATAAACCTCTGGGTGTAAACGAAATGGGCTGCCCACAGCGTCAGGGTGGGTGAAGGCTGGGGTAATGGGGTCATAGAAGAGGGAAGCAATCAACAGAAACCATCCAAGGGTTAAGACCCAACGGACATTGTGCATTGTTTTTTCGGAAACTTTGCTCAGCATAGGCGTCACACTTCTATAGTTGATGTCGATATCACTCCAGCCGCGCACCGTAGGAGACGGGCATCGGCTCACTGATGAATGGCGCTATCATCCATTTGCCAAACGTGCAGCCGTTGATCGGGACTCCAACACACCAGATAGCGATGATTTGGACTGAGCGCTACATCCAGATTTCGCGCTAACTTCTTATCTGAAACCGTTGTCACAAGCCGCCCTGTTTCACGAGTCCAGACGCGGATAATGCCATTGTCATGAACCGTCATAATGTGCTGCTTGTCTAGCACGGTAGTCATAGGGTTCGCTGAATCCTCTGAGAACACACGCACCAATTCCTCGCGATCGAGATCCCACACTAACGTCCGATCTTCACCAAAACTGAACAGCATGTGGTTATCTGCGAGTCGCAAGCCAGCGATCGCCGCCGTATGTCCTGCAAATACTCGCTTTAATTGCCCCGTACTTACATCCCAAACTTGGATGAGACGATCGCTGTTCGCACTAATCAGGCTATTTGGTTTAGCCCCATACGCCACTGCCGTAACTTCCCCGTCAGGAAGCTTCAGAGTTTGCAGGAGTGCGCCACTTTGCAAATCCCACATGCGTAATGTTCCATCCTTACTACCGCTTACCGCCGTCCGGGTATCTGAACTGATGGCAACGGTTGTAATCGCTCCCTGATGTCCTGTAAACGTCCACAGGAGTTTTCCAGATGCGACATCCCAAACCCGCACAGTCCGATCTTCACTGCCGCTCACTAAGACAGTGCCATCCTGATTCATGGTTAAAGCTGTCACGGTGTCAGTATGCCCAGACAGAGCCTTCAGCATGGCATTATCTGCGAGTGACCATAAGCGCAGAACATGATCAGATTCTGCTGTCACCAAAATTTGATTATCAGGTGCAACTATCATCCGATCGACCGCAAACTGAATTGGCAAATCATGCAGCCAAGTCAGAGAAATGTTTGATTCTTGAGATAGAACACCAAGCCGCGACAGCATCGCTCCCGCTTGTTCACTGTGATCATAGAAATACCATCCTCCTCCTACCATACTCACCAATACTGCCACCGCCGCCATTGGTTTCAGCATTTTCCCAAGCGATCGCCGTTTATTAGAAACTGCACGAATCGATCGCCGCAAGGTACGAACTCCGATTAAAGGAAACACAGCCGCGATGACTTCCGATGCCGTTTGGTAGCGATCGCGAGGAAAACTGCGGATCATTCGGTCAAGAACAGTAATAAGCTTAGGATTGATTGGTTTTCCAGTTAAGTGAATTTGCCAATCTAACTCACCTGAAATCGGATCGCGTTGAAACTCTCGCGGATGAACGCCAGTTAACAGGTGAATGACCAATGCTCCTAAAGAATATAGATCACTGTTGAACTGAGATGTGCCTGTTTGCTGCTCGTCTGGCATGTATCCAGGAGTTCCAATTGCCACGAGAACATCATCATCATCTCGTTCGCTGTGAGAATCAGCCTCTGAATGAATACAAGCCGCACCAAAGTCAATCAGTACAATTTTGCCGTCTTCATGGCGACGAATTAAATTACTGGGTTTGATATCGCGATGGATAACGTTTTGAGAATGAGTATAGTCCAGGATTGGTAAGACATCAGACAGTAGTTCGATCGCTTCGTCTGCCGTCAAATGCCGTCCTTCAGCAACCCAATTTCCCAGGTTTTCGCCATCAATATATTCTTGCACCTGATAAACCAGGTCTTGTTCATAGCAATATGCGAACAGCGTTGGAATTTGCTCGTGATTTCGTCCTAAATGATCTAAAACACGCGCTTCCGTCTCAAAGAGCCGTTGTGCTGTTTGCAGCGAAATTGTGCTGCTTGATGACACATTCAGACACTTCACCACGCACAACGGATGGTGTGGAAGATATTTATCACGAGCCAGGTACGTTTCGCTAAATCCACCTGCTCCGAGTTTCGTGACTGCGAGATACCGTCCCGCCAGCAGTTGCCCAATCATTTCCATCAGATCCCTAATATTCCTAAACCGAATCTCACCACAACCCTCGTGGATCATTCCCGAATGCACATTTGATTCTAGATATGCGCCTACAATATTCTGTTGGGCATCTGTCAGCGATCAGTTGAATACTGAATGCGGCTTACTGAATACAAAATGCAGATCGCTAAACAGATCATTCATAACGGATTCAGGATTGCCGTAGTAACCCTGTGGATGGCTAGAAGTGCATTGCAGGAACTTTTCACATCTGCCCTCGCGTCTGCTCTTTTGGATTCGAGAAGCGGGTTCGTAAACTAACTTAACAGAACTCGACAGAATAAATCAAATAAAAACGGCAAATGCTACTTACCTGCTTATTTCAGACCCGCGCTAGCTGTTCCGGTCAAAGTCGATTAAATCGCCTGCTTTTTAAGGTTATAACAGCCAGAGACTATCACAAGCAACGGTTGGCTGTCACTTGAGGTCAATAACAAGGCGATCGACATTAGTTAATTAGAACCAGAATGGTAGACGCAGTTCTAATTAAACGGAATCCAGAGTGTAACAGGCTCAATGCCAGTTTAGCGCCTGTAATGAGAAAATGATCCTAGTTGCTAATACGGAATTTAAAGCAAAAAACATCAAATCCGTTTCAATCGTCCTGTCTTATCTAACTAAAATCACGTAGAAATCTAGTTCTAACTAAAATTGCTCAGAGAAAATTGTCCCTTCCCGATCACGCTATCCGTACCATGAACTGTTGATCAGAGGGAGATCATAGCGATCGAGCATTTGACGATCCTCAGACTTCGGATAGAATTTAGAAGAAAATATTGTAAAGTTTTGTAAAAAGGTTCAACATTTCGATATTAAGTTAAGTAGATAGGAGCAACAGGGACGCTCAGGACAACAAAAATGACCAACCCTGCGAACCCAAATAGCTGATATAGGGGCACTGCTAAAATACCCGTGAGCAGGCCCGTGAGCAGGAACGATGTTTCAGTGTGTCAGAAAGGAGAGAACGATGGTGCGCGTATTCTTTACTGGATTTTTTACTAAGGATGAACAGGGAGCAGAATTCGATGGTGTAACTGCCAAATAGTCAACCCCAGGACAAAACTTTAGGGAGTGGTGTGAGGTTGCTTTGGTATAGTTCCATTTGAATTCAAGCTAATAGAATTGCAAGGATAGTGGGAATGATTTCTACTTTCTGGGATATTCCTGGGATTCGATCCAAGAAATCATTAGAGTTTTTGGCGCGATTACTTGATCCAATTTGTGTGTATGACGATCAAGGAGAAGTCATATACGCAAGTCAAGCTTTCTTAGAACTGCTGCAAGCCGAGGCTGAAGAAGTCAGCTTCTATGACTATTTTTTGTCAGAATCAACGCCACAATCTGTAGTGACAACTTTTTGGAACCGTGCCCTTCAAGGAGAAACGGTTCAGTTTCTTTTCAATTTGAAGAATACCCGTGAAGCCATTGAATGCTCCTTACAATTTAGCTCTGATGCCAAACTGATGTTTTTATTGGCTAAAAAATCGAATCAGGATACCTGCATTCACAAAATCAAGGCAGAATATGAACGGCTATTTATGTCGGTGTTCAATCACCCTAGTTTAGCGATCGCGCTGATTCACCCTGATGGAACACTCGCTCGGTGCAATCAGAGGTTACATGAGTTGTTAGGAACCGATCGCGAAATTAACCACCTCGAAGATTTTGTTCATCCAGAAGACAAACTGATTGATGTGAATCTGAGGCAAAAATTATTAGATGGCGACATTGAATCCTACACGATCGAAAAGCGGTTCATTGCTAAAAATGGCGAAGTCGTTTGGGTGAATGCTAGTGTGTCGCTGCTTAACACATCTTGTGCAAACGGGCATCAAAGCTTTGCTATTTTGCTAGAAGATATTACGGAAAACAAAAAGATTTACAGTGCTTTAATTAGAACTGAAGGAAAGTGGAAAACATTTGTTTTAAATAGCTCTAATTTGTTTATCCAAACGACTAATAGTGGACAAATCATTTATGCAAGTCCGGCTGTTGAACGGACATTAGGCTATGAAACAGATGAATTGTTAGATCTGTATATTTCAGAACTCATTCACCCTCATGATTTGAACGAGATTGATCTCGCATTGTATCTATGGTCAAGTGGTATTCGACTCAATAAACCTGGTATTGAATGCCGATGGAGATCGCGATCGGGTAAATGGGTTTATCTGTATATTCAGGGACAACGATTCCCGTTAGCCTTAGAAATCGACGGAGTTGCAATCTGCGGATATAACATCAGCGAACGCAAACGTCTAGAAGCGGAATTGAGAGCTAGTGAAGAGAAGTTTCGATCGCTTGTTCTCAACAGTTCAGGCTAAGTTGAAGGGCTAGGGGAAGAAATTTGCTGAGAAATGACAATTTATAAAACATTCTCTAAGTAGGGTGGGCAATGCTCACCCTATCCGCTTTCTACACCAATGAAGTATCTATACTTTTCTTCACCTTTCATATGAACCAATGTGATTGCAATCACTTCAGACACTCAATTCTACACTTAGGAACCCGGTCGATCGTTGTTTCGTCATCTTATTTGTTTCTTGCCCAAGAATCTCATCTACTCTGCATAATCTTTCATTCAAGGTTTATTCATCCCTTGGAGCAGTGTTATAGAATAGCCGTATCTAGACTCGCAAGATAAGGTTGGTTGGGTTTATCCGTTCGAGTGCCTGGATGTCCCTTATTTTTCACAACTCTGTGTTCTCATGGATCGTAAAGTTTCTGCCCCTGTTGTTGACGAGAGGCTTACTCAAGCTACTCTTGAGTGCCCTATTGAGACGATGATCAATCCATTCCGTCCGACCGAGATTTCCACAACTGACATCCCTCTAGACAGTTCTTTTAGCTCGTTACACCGAC
>JAAUSF010000099.1 GCA_012033255.1 Cyanobacteria bacterium RU_5_0 | reverse complement strand
ATACCTGCCGTAGGATGGGCAAAGGCATCCGTGCCCATCCATGATTCTGGCTGACGAGTGGGCACGGGTAAGACCCTTTGCCCATCCTACGATTGGTAGATTCTTTGCTGGAAATCTCCTTAAATACCAGTCATTGTGGGGTGGGCATCTTGCCCGCCCAGTGTCGAGGGCGGGCGTCTCGCCCATCCCACAAGAGCATGACCTGATGATTTTCCTAAACTTCATGATCGTGCCCCACCCCATCACCCCATCCCCTTCTCCCACGCCAGAACAAGCAGGGCATTTAGAATTGCAGAGGCTACGGGTGAACCGCCTTTACGTCCCTCCACTCGAATTTGAGGAACTAGGGATTGCGCGATCGCCCGTTTTGCCTCAATCACAGAGATAAATCCGACGGGTGCCGCAATCACTAAGGCTGGCTGAATTGAAGCATTCTGAAGACAATTACACAGTGCCAGCAGGGCAGTTGGTGCGTTACCAATCACATAAATCGCTTGGGGAAACTGCTGCCAGCACTGCTGCATCCCAATCTCCGATCGCGTCTTTCCACCACTCCCCTCTGCGACTTGCTCAACGGCGACTACGATCGGGTTATCGAATGTTTTCTTGACCAGCGTGATGATTCCCTGTTTCACCATGCTGACATCAGTAACGATCGGAACTTGCTGCCGCAGCGCCACTAGAGCATTGGCGATCGCCCCCGGACTGAACTGAATCAGATGCTTGAACTCAAAATCGGCGGTGCTATGGATGACGCGACGGACGATCGCATATTCTTCAGGGCTGAAGACATGCTCTCCAATTTCGCGATCGATGACGGCGAAGCTTTGCTGCACGATGGGATGGTTGAGAAAAGCCATACTCAGAACTCTAGAGTGGGCCAATCAGGTTCGCGATAATAGCGGGTCATGTCGTCAAACTTACGGAGTTCAGCTCGGTGTACCCAAATTTCTTGAGGGACATGAGATTCAAGCCAGAGTTGGCTCAGGTTAATCAGGGTTTTGCCCAGACGATCACGATCCACTGTTGTCACCGATTCCCCAAAGTAGCCAAGGGTAATATGTGCTGTAAAGTTATATTGCTGCTCCACACCCAAGCCAATTAGCTCACGAGTTTGATAAATCATTCGTCGCAACAACAGCACTCGCTCATAAGAATCTTCGTCTTTGGGAACCAGGCACACGCCAACCGCACGAGTCCGCAGGAACAAGCCAATGACCTGCCAATAAATCGGCTTCTCAGATTGAACGAGGGACTGGCTCTTCTCAAAAATTTGAGCCACACAGTCATGCAAACGTCGCTCAAACGATGGATCATCATTAGCATGGCGATAAGCACTCGCCCAAATTAAATCTGCCAGGGTGAAGTGAAAGCTATTATCAGGCACGGGAATGAGCAAGCCTGGATCAAGCTGCTGGAGTACCTGCTTCTGGTAGATCTGCAACTGTTCATAAAATGCTGGATTTTTTTCATCATCTAAACAGGGTGGGCTGATGACCGTGTAACCAGGGAAGGGAGTAGGTCGAATGGCTCCATCCACCTGCTGATATTTGGGAGAAGGCTGAATGTATTGCACCTGAGATTGGCAGGTTTCAGGTACGAGCATTCGCGTTAATCGATTTACGTAAACTTGAAAAGTATCGTCCAATCTTGCTAGCCTCGCGTTCCAACTCAGTTCAGGAATGTGATTGAAGGGGATTCCCTTAATGTAGCGGGAATCTGCCCCAAAAAGAGGTGTGATGGGATGCCATAAGTATGGCTGATAATGAAGCAATTAGAGAGTAGGGGATGGAGAGTAGGGGCAAACACGGGAGGCTGGTAAAGAGTAAAAACCTTGTTCCTACTCGGATTCTGGTTTCTGCGCCCTTAGAGCCTATCCGGAAAAATGTATCCGCGTTGCTGAGCCGCTTGACGGCAAGCCTCATAATCATAGCCTCGGTCTAAACAGAGATGTTGCTCAACCACTTGTGGAGATGGAGTTCAATCACCTTGGCATGCACCGACGATTGGGGTGAAAGTTCACTTAGCTTAGGATGCTTCAAGGCTACTGAAAGCTCCCTCGATCGCGTAAACGGCGGGGATTAGTTTACGCGCTCTCCGAAGTTCGGAAAAACACAAAACTCTTTGCTTCTGCACTGATGCCAAATTCCAACTAAATCTACAAATTGGTAAATAGGGAACAGCATTTACAGAGCAAGGACAATGGCAATATCACCCGACAGAACTAGAGAACGTGGCGGATTGCTAACAGGCTGGCTTTGTTTCGTCATTCTTGTCAGCCTGTGGACGGCATTCCGGTATTTTGCTCCAAATGAGGAATTGATTGATTACAGTGATCCAAGAGTTGTAGGAACACTGCGATTTGCATTACCTTTGGGGCTTTTGGCGATCGTCAATATTGGAGCTGGAATTCTGCTGTTTCTATGGAAGAAAATTGGCTTCTATATTCTTCTGCTGACAGCTATCACTGAATTCGTGATCAATCTCAATATCGGCATTCCGCTTGAAGGCAACTTATCCGGTTTAGCTGTTGTTACTATTCTTTGGGTATTACTTCAACCCTACTGGCATCACTTCGATTGAAGATCGGTTTAGTCTTGTTGTTCTAGCTGGCTAGAGAATTTAGCTCGACGATCTAGCCAGTAAGATACTGCTACCCAAATCGCCACGATCGCCAGCGCCACAAATGCAAACCGAGCCACCCAAGCAATCAACTGCTCTAAGGGAACGAGTTTTCCGGCAAAATAAGCAAGACTAACCATAATCGATGCCCAAATTGCAGCACCCGCCAAATTGCAGATTAGAAATTTGGGATAAGGCATTCGGGCGGTTCCTGCCAACGGTCCTGCAAAGATTCGTAGAAGCGCAATAAATCGCCCCCAAAAGACTGCCTTAGCTGCATTTTCGGCAAACTGTTCGCGTACCTCAATCAATTGTTCTTCGCGAATCCGGAATAGCCGACCGAGGCGAGTAATCAGAATCCAGCCGCCAAAATAGCCGATCCAATAGCCAAAATTATCTCCAAGGACGGCTCCTGCGATCGCGGTGCCCAACACCCACCAATACTTTAGCTCCCCATTTCCTGCCAAAAACCCGCCGACCAACGTGATTGTTTCACCCGGAATCGGAATGCCTGTGTTCTCTAGCAAAATGCCAAGGAAAACCGTCCAATAGCCGTATTCATGAGCAAATTTCTGAATCGTATCGAGCGAAATCAATTCGGACATGGAATACAGCCTTTACAAAGATTTGTGTAATACCTCTCATGATCTTGGCGCAATTTGAGCGATCGTGTCAATTTAGCGAGCTGAATGCTTTTGGGGCAGAGACAAGTAGGCTATTGGCAAGCTGAACAGGCAGGGACAGTAAATACGATTCATCATCTCGCCTGAATTTGGGGTCGGTACGACAAGCCAACCTCGGTAAAGCTGCGTTGATGACGTTCCTGGATAATCTCTTCATTGGGGGATAGTTTCGGTAGGAACATCCCCCTGTGGGTGCCCGAACGATCGCCAAAGACACGCACGGGTTGTTGAATTTGGTAGGGGCATCCCCTGTGGGTGCCCGAAATCCTTCAGGGTAGGCACAAGACCTACCCCTACAAAGACCTACCCCTACAATCGGGTGTGCAAATCGCCAAATCCAAAATGGGTTGTTTCGTGATGCAGCACCAATGGGAGGTGTATAAATCGGGTTCTTGGATGCCGATGCTGGCGATCGCGGGGGCTGCCGGGAAGGGAAACAGGCGATCGAAATAGATCTGGTGAGTACACACTCCAAACTGAAGCAAATAGACGGCAGGAGGTGCAGCTAGCGATCGCAACAATCGTTGACCTAACCGATAGAGCGGTTGTCGCAGGCGATCGGATAAGTGAATGGGTTGCCGGTAATGGGAAGTAAAGGATGACGGATGACGGATGACGGATGACGGATGAAAGATCTCGTTGTTCTCCTGTTCGTTTGCTTTTCTCTCACCGATCGCTTCTCCGTATAATGCTCCTTTCGCGGTCAAGACGATCGGCAACCACAACGATCCATCACCGATTGGTATGTTCAGAGTTTGCTCGACCCACAAGCGTAACCCCGACACATCCCGGCAGGTGCGATAGAGCGGATAGTCTGACAGCAGCCAGTTAGGGAGATTGAGCGTTAAGGGACAGAAAATATCAACTTCAGCGAGGCTTGATTGAGGAGGTGCGATCGCGATTTCCGCGTCTGTTCTAATTTCGACGGTTGAAGATTCAGGAGTGGGAGCAGAGGCGATCGCCTGTTTCAGAGCCGCTACGGCTTGAATTTGCTCAGCCACCTCATCCACTACAATCAGAACTCGTGCCACTAGGCGTTACCCAATGTGGGGATGGACGCAGAGTTGCCAAGACGAGGGAAGCTCGGCAAGTCGAGATGCGAGGTGCGGCGATTTCTCACGGCAAGGCGATAGCTGACGCTCTGAAGTTCGGCATGAAGTTGGCGATTTTCTCGCTGGATCAGGGCTACTTTCTCTTTGAGAGGAGCAAGGCGTTTTTCAAACTTTTCTTTGTACACATTCGGAAGTTCTTGGACAACTTGCTCTAACATGCGAGAGCGATCGGTTAATTCCTGCACCGATTGCCGCAGTTGATACATTTCGCCATCTTTAGCCGCCAGTTGCTCTTGATAGAAAGTAACTTGCTCTTCTACGCCTTGCAATTGTTCGCGCAGTGCCCGCATTTCAGCCTGCTGACGTTCAGAGAGTTCTGGACTAGGGATGAGATTGGCGTTGCCTTTGACGAGTCGAAATAGCTCTTGAGATAGCTGCTGAATCAGTTGGTCGCGCATTTGCAACTCTTCACGCAGGTGAGCGACTTCTGCCTGAAGTTCCGGTAGGGTCATACTTTCGATCTGAGTCACGATACTGCTCCGATAAGGTTTTGTTCCCAACGACGAGGGGCTGAGGCTCGACGAATCTCTTTCCAGATCGCGGTAGCTGCTAATGTACCATCGGCAACGGCGATCGACACCTGATTCACCCCTTCTTTAAGATCTCCCACCGCGAAAATCCGAGGATGGGAGGTTCGGCACATTGAATCGGTCACTAGATTACCTCCTTTCCACTGCAAGTCGATCGCTTTCAGGTATTCGTTATAGTAATGCGATCCCATCGCCACAAGTCCTGTTTCCAATTTCACTGTGGAGCCATCCACCAACTCCACGCCAGACATCTCATGCTTGTGCCCCAAAAATCGGCGGATGGGCGTTTCCACCAAAGGATAGCCATAATCGCGCAACTTCTGCCGCATTTCTGCCCCAACTTCTACCTTGCCATGAGTAAACACAGTGATGTAAGGCGTAAACCAATTCAGGACAAAGGCTGTATTAATTGCCGCTTCTGAACCAACGAACAACCCACAGAGCTTATCGCTCATCTCGTAGCCATCGCAAATCATGCAAACGTGCAAATTGTATCCGGCATACTCATAAACATTCTGCATCTCTTCAAGTTGAGGCAGATTATCAATGATGCCGCTTGCCGCGATCAGGTACTTGGAACGAAAGACAGGATAAAGGCTATCTTGCTTGCCTACCTTCACCTTCACCGCGAACGTTTCCCCCTCATCTTGGACTTCCTCAACATACCCTCGCAGATAATCCGCTCCGAGCGACAGCGCATAATCCTGACCTTGTTGCAACAATTCGCGTCCAGGCGTATCTGGTGGCAAACCCAGGTAATTTCGCAAATCTTGCATCCAGAAGGAGCGTCCCCGTCCTTTTTCTACGATCAGACAGGAGAGGCGATAGCGTTGCAGATAAACAGCCGCCGACAGCCCACCGACTCCGCCGCCCACAATAATCACATCATAGAGATGGCTTGACCGCTCATTCAGAGTTTTTTTCGCCAATTTCATATGCGCTCTATTCGGTTGACCTGAGTTGACCCACTCTATTATGGGGCGATCGCCCAAAACCGTAATGCAATTAATCTATCAATGCAACAAACTCAATGATTTGTAACTAATGTATTAACCACTAAATTCTCGCTTCCAAAGATTTCAGGTATTCAGTGTTCACGCCAGATTCGCGAATCAGAGAAATCTTTCCAGTCCGAGCGATCTCACGGATGCCAAACCGATTGAGGACTTGCACGATCGCCACCATCTTACCCGGATCACCGACCACTTCGATCGTCAGCGAATCTTCCGCCACATCCACCACACGGGCGCGGAAAATTTGCGCCAATTCGATAACTTCTGAACGAGTGGAACTGGTCGCATTGACTTTCATCAACATCAACTCTCGCTCAACACAAGGCACTTCCGTAATGTCCTGGACTTTGAGGACGTTAATCAGCTTATAGAGTTGTTTGGTAACTTGTTCAATGGCGCGATCGTCTCCCGGTACAACCATCGTGATCCGGGAAATGCCAACTTGTTCAGCAGGACCGACTGCCAAACTCTCAATATTAAACCCTCGACGCGCAAACAGTCCGGCAATTCGGGTCAATACACCCGCCTCATCTTCCACCAAAACTGAAAGTGTGTGTTTCATGAACTGGACGCTCCCATTGACGCTCCCACTGGAGGCTTAAATCGTAGCTAAATTTGTCTAAGTGAAGCAAGATAGCTGTCTAACAGTACCCTTATAGAGGGCAAATAGTCAGCGGGGTTTGAGTAATTTGAAATGGGCATCAAAGCTCATCTAGCGAAACTCAGAAAATCCATATGGCTCTCGCATAGCCCTCTATCATAACTTGACTTTTCGCATCTTTGAAACCTCCAATTTCAGGGTGTTGGTGTAACAACAGGGTCTACTCATTCAACGCCTTTCCTGTACCAAGTTTGGGATCAGCCTGTAACTAAGCGAACTCAAGTGGGTAGCCTTCTAGTAGAGGCTTTGTTGGCAAAATCAAATCCTGCAATTGTGTTGAGGGGAAAACTCCCATGCCATTCAGTCCCAACGGTGACGAATTTAGAGTAAATACTTACACCACTAGCGATCAAATTACGTATTTCCCGGATAGTGGAACGCTTCCGCGAGATCGGGCAATGCAATCGATCGCAATGGATGACGCGGGAAACTTCGTGATCGTTTGGGCAAGCAAAGGACAGGATGATACCACTTCCACCGATCCTGATAAAGCACAACGGTATGGAGTTTATGCCCAACGCTATGACGCAAATGGGTTGAAGGTCGGAACTGAATTCCTCGTCAACGAGGGGTTCACCGAAGATAATCAGTTCGCTCCAGCCGTGATGATGGGGAGCGATGGCACCTTTGTCGTCACTTGGTCAAGCCGAAATCCCCTTCAAGACGATAAACGCGAGTATGGTGTCTATGCGAAACGCTATACCTTCACGACAGGAGATGCACTCACCCCTACACCGTTCCGCGTTAACGAGACAACTACGGCGGAGCAAAGTGATTCGGCGATCGCCAGACAAGCCGATGGTAGTTTTATCATCACTTGGACGAGCGAAGGGACGGTTACAACGGGGGGGGGTAGCTATAACATCTTTGCTCGCCGTTTTGATAAAGATGGAATCCCCGTCGGCGCAGAGTTTAGGGTCAATACTTTTACAACTAGCGAACAGCAGAATTCATCGATCGCGGTTGATGGAACTGGCAGATTTATTATCGTTTGGGAAAGCCGAGGGCAAGACGGCGACGATTCTGGGATCTACGCACAACTTTATGCCGCAAATGGGACGGCGCTTGGCAGCGAATTTCGAGTTAATGCTGATATTGACGGAAATCAACGCTCTCCCAGTGTTGCTGTCGATGATGACGGCGATTTCGTTGTCACCTGGACTGGCGAATCAAACATCTATGCTCGACGCTTCAAAATAGACGAATCCGTTCCAACTCAATATACGGCTCAGTCTGGGGATGAGATTGTCACACTCAATTCGGGTGGACAGGAAGTACGCTCCTCGGTGGTGATGGATTCACAGGGGAACTATACCGTTACATGGACAGGCAGCGGCACGGTTAACAATACCTCGGATGGTTCCGGGACGGGAATCTTTGCCCGCCGCTTCCGAGTCAATGGCACTCCCCTCGCAGAAGATGATGTGAACCAGGGGCAACCCGTTTCTAACCAGGGTCAATTCATCGTCAATTCCTACACAACAGGGAATCAGGAATATTCAGCGATCGCCATTAATGGAAGCGGTGATTTCATCATTGCATGGACAGGCGTAACTCAACCAGGCGATCCGGGAGGCGGCATTTATGCTCGACGCTACACGGTCGCGACTTCCGCAAATAACCCTCCTGATGATATTGCCCTAACGCCAAGTCTGACTATTCTGCCTGAAGATACGCCAGTTGGTACCGTCATTGGGACGCTCAGCACCACCGACCCCGACCCCGCCGATACCAGCTTCAGCTACTCTCTGATTGCTGGAGCCGGAGACAACTCCAGGTTTACGATCGCCACCGACCCAACGACAGGCAGCTACACGCTGAGATTAGCGGGGACACTCGATTTTGAAACAAAACCTACCTACGTCGCCCGGATCCGATCGACTGATCCGGGAGGCGCATCCCGTGAAGAAAATTTCTCAATTCAAGTCACCAACGTCAACGAAGCTCCGACGGCTCTCAATCTTAACCCCAGAACAATAGTTGAGAATTCACCCGCCAATAGCCCGATCGGCACCCTCACCACCACCGATCCGGATGTCGGGGATACCCATGTCTACAGTTTGATTGGAGACTTACCCGATAATGCCGCTTTCACGATCGTCGGCAACTCACTAGTACTAACCAGCAGACCTGACTTTGAAACAAAAGCCACTTACAACATTCGAGTTCGTACCACCGATTTAGGGGGCCTACCTCGCGATCGAGACTTCCAGATCGCGGTCGATAATGTGGATGATATTCCCTCCGATCTGTCGCTGAATAATACGACGATCGCTGAAAATGCAGGCGATACCTTCCTCGTTGGTACTCTCAGCACGACTGATCCGGATAACTCTGCCAACTTTACCTACAACCTGACCGGAGAATTACCGGATAATGCTGCCTTCACGATCGTTGGCAACGAACTGCGGATTGTTAATTCGCCCAACTTTGAGCAGCGATCGGGCTACAGCATCCGGATTCGCACGATCGACAGCGAAAATAACGCCCGTGAAGAAGACTTTTCCATCACCATCACAGATGTTAATGAAGAGCCATCATCACTGAGTTTGAGCAATGCGGCGATCGATGAGAATGTTGGCAATAATGTCTTAGTTGGCACATTCAGCGTCTTCGATCCGGACGCTGGCGATAGTCAAACTTACAGTTTAATTAACGGCGTTGCTGATAATGCGGCGTTCAGTCTCAATGGCAACACGCTAATCCTCAACGAATCGCCAGATTTTGAAACTCAGCAAAGCTACAGCATTGTCGTCCGCACTACTGATTCAGGCAACTTGTTTACTCAGGAAACCTTCACGATTCAGATCAATGATCTGACTGAAATTCCTGGCTTTCCGACTAGTCTGACGCTCGATCGAAACACGATCGCTGAAAATGTTGGGGACACCTTCACCGTTGGCACCTTCACCACCACTGACCCAGACGACACGACAGGTTTTAGCTACAGCTTGGTTGACGGGTTTGGTGATAATGCCGCATTTACGATCGTCAATGACCAACTCGTCATTAGGCAATCGCCCGACTTCGAGGCGAAACAGCGATACAGCATCCGCGTTACCACCACTGACGACGATGGCAACAGCCTCCCAGAAGACTTCACAATCCGCATTACCAATATTAACGAACCGCCCACGTCGCTCGGTCTCAACAACACCGAAGTCTCTGAAAATGCAGGCGCAAATGCGTTCATCGGCACATTCACCACGATCGATCCAGACAGTTCAATATTTACCTACAGCCTGACGAGCTTTGGCGACAATGCCGATTTCTCGCTCAATGGCAATAGCCTCTTCCTCAGACAATCACCCGACTTTGAAGTCAAGCCCAATTACTCTATCCAGGTCAATACCAGCGATGGCTCACTGTCGATCAATGAAGCCTTCACAATCACCGTTGATAACGTCAACGAAGCCCCTACCAACATCAGTCTCAGCAACTCGATCGTCAGTGAAGCGGCTCCCAGTGGGGTAGTCGTCGGGACGCTCTCCACAGCCGATCCAGACATCGGTGACACCCATGTTTACAGTCTGGTTGGCGCTACACCCGACAATGCTGACTTCTCGTTCAGTGGCAACAGTTTAATTCTGTTAGAAAAGCCCGATCGCGAAGCCCAAGCCACTTACGTGATTCAGGTTAGCACCACCGATGCAGGCGGCACCGGAGAAACGATCGATCGCCCCTTCACGATCACGGTCAACAACGTTAATGAAGCTCCCACCGATCTGACAATTAGCCCTAGCACGGTCAATGAAGGAGTGCCGATCGGCTTTAACGTGGGCGATTTCAGCACGACCGACCCAGACAGTACCCAATTCAGCTACAGTCTGGTTGGCAACTTTGGAGACAATGCAGACTTCAGCGTCAATGGGAATCAGCTATTCATCAACGAAGTTCCCAACTTTGAATCCAATCCGGATTACAGCATTCGCGTTAGCACGACGGATGGTGAATTCACGATCGATCGCACGATCACGATCAATGTCCAAGACCTCGAACCCGGTAATCCGACGAACCTGAGTCTGAGCAACCGGACGGTGGAAGAAAACGTTGCTCTCAATACGACGATCGGCACCTTTACCACCACCGATCCAGATGACACCACAAATTTTACCTACAGCCTGATTGCTGGATTTGGCGATAACGCCGCCTTCTCCATCTTCAATGACACCCTCATCCTCCAACCTTCCCCTAACTTTGAAGCCAAACCGACTTATACCCTTCAAGTTGCCACGATCGATGATGACAACTTCAGTCTCGTTCGCAGCTTCAGCATCAACGTCACCAACGTCAATGAACCGCCCACTAACATCAACCTCAGCGATAACACAGTTAGTGAAGCCGATCCGGCTGGGATTCTGGTCGGCACTCTTTCCACGGTTGATCCGGATCAGGGTGACACCCATGTTTACAGTTTGATTAGCGGCGTTGGCGATAATGCGGACTTCTCGATCAACGGCAATAGTTTAATTCTGTTAGAGCAGCCCGATCGCGAAACCCAACCGACCTACAGCATCCAAATCAGTACTACCGATGCAAACGGTACGGGATTTACATTTAGTCGCGCCTTTTCCATCACCGTCGATAACGTCAACGAAGCACCGATCGACATCGGCATTAACCGGGACACGATCAACGAAGGCAGTCCAGCGAACTCGACCGTGGGCACACTCACCACCAGCGACCCGGATATCGGAGATCGCCATGTTTACAGCTTAGTCGGTACTTTTGGCGATAACGCAGCCTTCTCGATTAATCCCAGCACCGATGAACTGATCCTGATTCCATCGCCCAACTTCGAGACTAAACCCTCCTACAGCATCCGCCTCAGCACCACCGACTTAGATGGCACTGGAGAGACGATCGATCGCACTCTCACCATCCGCGTCAATGACTTAGCTCCCGGAGTCCCGACTGACCTGAGCTTGAGCAATCTGACAGTCAATGAGAATGTTCCTAACCTGGAAGTGGGCAGTTTCACCACGACTGACCCGGATGATACGACAGGCTTCAGTTACAGCCTGGTGACTGACTTTGGGGATAATGCCGCCTTCTCGATTAATGGGGACACTCTCATCCTCACACCAGCCGCAGACTTTGAAACCCAATCGAGTTATACCATCCGCGTTGTCACTCAAGACAATGATGGCTTCACGCTGCCCAAAGACTTCACAATCAGCGTCAATAATGGCAATGATGCTCCGAGTGACCTCAGCCTCAGCAGTCTCAGCATTCGTGAGGGAGTGGCTGCTAACTCAACGGTGGGGAGCTTCACCACAACTGACCCGGACACAGGCGATACTCACCTCTACAGTTTGATAGGTGGTTTTGGCGATCAGGCTAAGTTCTCTATCAGTGGCAATAGTCTGATTCTCACAGAGTCCCCTGACCTGGAAACCCAGTCGAGCTATGTCATCCGGGTTCGCACTACCGACAACGGCACTCCGTCAGCCTTCTACGAAGAAGAATTTACAATCAGCGTTGATAACATCAACGAACCGCCGACCAGTCTCAACCTCAATAACTTTACTGTCGATGAAGGCAGCCCAGCGAACTCGACCGTTGGCACTTTCACCACCAGCGATCCCGATCCAGGGGATACTTTTAGATATAGTCTGGTCGGCACATCGGGCGATAATGCGGCATTCTCGATCGTCAATGATCAGCTAATCCTGTTGCCGTCACCCAACTTCGAGTCTAAGCCCAGTTACAGCATTCAAGTCAGCACAACAGATGCCTTGGGAGAGTCGATCGATCGCTTCTTCACGATCACCGTCAGAGATCTCGCCCCTGGCATCCCGACTGCTTTGGCGTTGAGTAATCTGACGATCGAGGAGAATAGTGCCAATCTTGAAGTGGGCAGTTTTACCACCACTGACCCGGATGATACGACAGGTTTCAATTACAGCCTGGTGACTGGCTTTGGGGATAATGCCGCCTTCTCGATTAGTGGCGATAAGCTCATCCTGACATCAGCCGCCGACTTTGAGACGAAATCCAGTTACACCATCCGGGCAGTCACGCAAGACAACGACGGCTTCACGCTAGCAAAAGAGTTCACAATCAGCGTCAACGATCGCAATGATCCGCCAACCTCGCTGAGGTTGAGCAACAGCGAGATCAATGAAAATGCGGGAAATAACGTCTCCGTTGGCAATTTCATCACCACTGATCCGGATGCGGTAGACTCCTTCACCTATAGCCTGGTTGGAGGTTTACCAGACAATGCTGCCTTTACGATCAGTGGCGGTACCCTGATTCTGAACGAGTCACCTAATTTTGAAACCAAACCCAGTTATACGATCCGGGTTCGCACCACCGACAAAGGCAACGAATTTGTTGAGGAAACCTTCACGATCGTCATCAGAGATGTCAACGATCGCCCCTCCAGTCTTTCCCTCAGCAATGCTGAAGTCGTTGAAAACTCGCCGATCAACAGTGAAGTTGGCACCTTTCGCACAACAGACTCAGACGACACCACGTTTAGCTACCGACTGATTGATGGGTTTGGCGACAATGCTGCGTTCTCCATCAGTGGCAGCACCCTTGTCCTGAAGCCATCCCCTGACTTTGAAACTCAATCGAGTTATGCGATTCAGGTGAGTACTAGTGATGGTGATCTGTCGCTGGAAGAAACCTTCACGATTCGCGTCAGAGATCTGCCCGAAAGACCGGGGGAGACAAATCCAACCGATCTGCTGCTGAACAACACGTCGGTGAATGAAAACGTTCCAGCGAACTCCACGATCGGCACCTTCACCACGATCGACCCTGATCGGGATGATGTCTTCAAGTACAGCCTCAATGCCGGATTTGGCGATAATGCTGCATTTACGATCGTCGGGGATCAACTGCGAATCAATACCGCTCCAGATTTCGAGGCAAAATCCTCTTATACGATCCGTGTTACCACCACCGATTTCAGCGATCGCCCCTACACCGAAGACTTCACGATTCGCATCAATAATCTCGACGAAAATCCAGGGGACACTGATCCAAGAGACATCAACCTGACACCCAACAGCATCAACGAAAATGTGGCGGCAGGTACGTCGGTTGGAACCCTCACCACCGTTGACCCTGACATTGGTGACAGCTTTAGCTACCAACTGATTGCTGGAGCAGGCAGCACGGATAACGCCCTCTTCACGGTGAATTCTGCCACTGGGGAACTCCGGATTAACGTTGTCCCAAATTTTGAAACCAAACCTACCTATTCGATTCGAGTCCGAACCACCGATCGCGGTAATCGGTCTTATGAAGAAGCTCTGACCGTCAGAATCAATAATGTCAATGAAGCACCCACTGTCACCCTATCGAGTGGGGCACTGGTTTACGAAGAAGATGCTGGAGCCGTGAGAATCGATCCCTCACTTACCATCCGCGATGTGGATAGCTCCAATCTGACGATCGCCACCGTTTCCCTGGTTAGCTACACGGGACAAGAGCAACTAAGTTTCACACCCAACGGCAGTATCACAGGTGGATTCGACACGGCTTCCGGCATCCTGACGCTGCGGGGAAGTGCGCCGATCGACACCTACCGGGATGTATTGCAATCGGTCACTTACACCAATACCAACAACAATCCTGGCAACACCTATCGCACCGTCCGATTTACCGTTACAGATGATAGTTCTGCCGCCAGCACTCCCGTCAATCGCATCATTCAACTGGTTCCTAAGAATGATATCCCGATTGTCACCCCATCCAGCGGTGCGCTGTCCTACACCGAAAATTCTGGAGCAAAACCGATCGATCTCGGTATTACCGTCAAAGATGAAGATAGTTCGCTGATCAACGCCACGATCGCCATCACCAACTATGACCGAAGCCAAGATCGACTCAGCTACACGCCTCCAAGCGGGAATACTCTGACCGCGAATGTTGATCAAGCCTCCGGGATTCTGACCCTGAGCGGCAGAGCCTCAGATATTGTTTATCAGACGGCGTTGCGATCGGTCAAGTACACTAACATTAGCAGCAATCCTTCCACAACCCCGCGCACAATTCGATTCACCGTTTCAGATGGAACCGAGAGTGCGCCAGCCCTTCGCACTATCCAGATTACTGCAATCAATTCTGTCCCCACTGTGATCACGTCTGCGGGTTCCTTGTCTTATCAGGAAAATGCGGGAGCGATCGCCCTTGATCCAGGCATTAGGGTCACTGATCCAGAAAACGACTTTCTGACGCAAGCCACGATCGTTTTAGACGGCTATATCAACGGGCAAGATCAACTTAGCTTCACGAATCAACGAGGTATCAGTGGCAATTTTAATGCGGCGAATAACACCCTCACACTGCTTGGAAGAGCCTCGCTTGCTGACTATCAAGCAGCATTACGGACGATTACTTACACCAATACCAGTGAAGCGCCGAACACTGCCGATCGCACTCTACGGATCAGCGTAACCGACGAAAACACTGCCACGAGTGTTGTAGCTAGCCGTGGCATTCGAGTCATTTCAATTAACGATGCGCCGATCGTCACACCTTCACTGCAATCGATCGACTTCCCTCGTGCAACGGGAGCCGTCACGATCGATCCGAACATCCGCCTCAATGATCTCGACAATCCCAACCTGACTGGAGCCACGATCGCCCTGAGTGGATACGATATCGGACAAGACAGCCTCTCATTCACCGAACAAAACGGCATCCAGGGTAGCTTCAATTTTGCTGCCGGAACGCTCTCACTCACGGGAAGCGCCACGATCGCCGATTATCAAACGGCACTACAATCGATCGTCTACCGCAACAACAGCCCTAATCCTAGCGCCAATCCGCGCATCGTTGAAATCAGCCTCACGGATGGATTAGCCAGTAGCGATCCCACTGCCGCTCGAATTCAGATTGTCTTCGATCGCACCAATCAATCACCTGTCCTCGATTTGAACGGAAGCGGAGGAGGGGTTGATTTCAGCAGCACCTTTGTGATGACAAGACCGCCTGTAGCCATAGCCGCAAGCGACTCAAACTTATTCGATGCGGATAACACACTCCTCACATCAGCCCAAGTGGTGATCACGAATGCCTTTGATTGGCAAGTCGAAGAATTAATCGTAGATACCAGTGGCACCACCATTACTGCCACTTACGATCGCCAGAAAGCCAGGTTGAATCTGATTGGTAGCGCCTCAGCCGATACCTACTTGCGTATCCTTCGCAGCATCAAATACGACAACCGATCGACTGCGCCCAACATGACCACTCGCACGATTCTTTTCTCGGTTAGTGATGGCATTGGTCAAAGTGAACCTGCCCAAACGATCGTTCAGATCACGGGAATTAACTTAGAAGAGAATGTCGCTGGACAATCGCTTGTCACAACTCCTGCCACCGATTTGATCAGTGCGATGAACGGAAATGATACTGTTACATCTATCCTGGCGAATCTGCAACAGAACGATAATATTAACGGCAATGGTGGCATGGACTCGTTCATCCTGACCGATGGCACAGGCAACGCGACCGTTGATGTGAATAACACTACGAATCAACTGAGTGGCATCCTCACAGGCAATACCACCATTCATAATTTCGAGTATTTTGACTTTGCTGGCTTCACAGGCAATGTCTCTATAACTGGCAACATCGGCGCAGACGATCGCCTCACGAGTGGTGGTGGACGAGACAAGCTTTCCGGCGGCGGCGGAAACGATCGCCTCAGCGCCAATGCAGGCAACGATACGCTCGACGGCGGTATTGGCAACGACACGCTCGACGGTGGCATTGGCGATGACACTTACTTCATCGATAGCCTCAATGATCTAATTGTCGAAGGAGCGAATACAGGTTTTGAAACGATCGTTGCTTCGCTCAACTGGACACTTGGCAATCACTTGGAAGATCTCACTCTGGCAGGCAATGCTCTTTCAGGCAATGGTAACGCCCTCAACAACCAGATCGTCGGCAATCATTTCAACAACACTCTGGTTGGCAATGTCGGCAACGATATCTTGACGGGCAATGGTGGACGAGACACGCTGGATGGTGGGATTGGCAACGATGTTCTCTTTGGCAATAATGGCGTTGATATCCTTCGAGGTGGGGCTGGCAACGATCGGCTCAGTGGTAGCAGAGGCAAAGACCGACTTGCTGGCGGCAGAGGCAAAGATATTTTCCGCTTCGCCGACATCAGAGATAGAGTCGATCGCATCACCGATTTCCGCTCTGTGGATGATATTATTCACATCTCTAAACGAGGATTCCGCAGCGATCTGAAGCGAGGCAAACTCAGAGCCAATCAATTTGTTCTGGGCAGTCGGGCACTTGATGCAGACGATCGCTTCATCTATAACCGCGCCACCGGATCACTCTTCTACGACACAGACGGCATCGGCGGAGCCAACCAACTTCTGATCGCACAGCTAACGAATCGCTCCACACTCACACGAGTCGATATCTCGATCGTGCGATGATTGAGTTGACTTCCTCAGTGAATCTTTAAAAGATGAGCCATATGACTGGATCTATAAAATCTCGATTTTGGGTGGCGATCGCGACCTGCCTCCTCTGGATTAGCAGTTGGGTACTGTCTCCCGATGCCCTGGCGCTGACTCCAATTAAGCTATTTGATCTCTCCTATCACGAATGCCCAGCAGAGCTATCGGCAGGAGCAATCACCTCTGGCGGAACGAGTATGGCGGCAAACTGCTTTATCGTCACGGGTAAGGCACAGAACAACTCCGGGAAGCCTGTTCTCAATGCCGATATCTATGGACGAATTTACGATGCCAATGACGAACCTGTGATGCAGAACCGGACTCGGTTAGGGGCGATCGACGAAGTTCCCCCTGGAGTCAGCGAGTTTGAGATGAGAATTTCCGTTCCGGCAAACCAACCAACTCCTCTGAAATTAAAGCAATTCAAAGCGTCTGGATTTACAGGCACCGTCCGGCGCTGAGACAGCATCCCATCTAACGTTCAGTCCTTCAAGGGTGCTGTCTGGGGTTACGATTTCCCCACCCACCAACTCCATCCGATAGTCAGGAAACTGAGCTTGTACTTTTTCCAAGTCTGCGATGGTAAGCGCCATAGAGCCTCCTAAGAGCTTCCGCTCGTACTTCCATTTTGACCCACAAAAATGCCTTCAGTAGTCTATGTAAAAATTAACACCTGTTAGTGGATAAGCTAATGAGCGTTTAAGTTGCCTGATCTGAGCGAGCAAGATGCCTACCCCACCAGAATTTCAAAAAATTGCCAAGGCAAAGATACGCGATAAGGTTGTGCTACGCTAGCGGCGATGAAGCTCGGTGAGAGGATGGATCAATGGCAAAACTGCAAGTGGGTCTATTATTTGGAGGTTGCTCTGGAGAGCATGAAGTGTCGATTAGCTCAGCCAGGGCGATCGCTCGTGCCCTCACCACACCTCCCAACACTGACAGCTATCACATCCTCCCTGTCTACATCCAAAAAAATGGACTCTGGCATACAGGCGCAACAGCGCAGCAAGTCTTAGACTCCAGTATGCCGCTACAGGTCGAGCCTTCAGAAAATTCTCCAGGAAATAGTCATTCTCGCCCCAATCTCTGGCAGTTTCCACCTGAAGTGGCTAATGTAGACATTTGGTTCCCGGTGCTGCATGGTCCCAATGGCGAAGACGGGACAGTCCAAGGTTTGTTGAAACTCATGCAAATGCCTTGTGTAGGGGCTGGTGTTTTAGCCTCTGCCGTCGGCATGGACAAAATCATCATGAAAACGGCATTTGCTCAAGCTGGACTGCCTCAAGTGAACTATTTGACAGTGAATCGCAGCGAAGTCTGGTCAAATCCTTGTGTATTCCCGAAGTTGTGCGATCGCATTGAAGCGGAGCTAGGCTATCCCTGCTTTGTCAAACCCGCTAACTTAGGCTCATCTGTAGGTATTGCGAAAGTCCGGACTCGCTCTCAATTAGAAGCCGCATTGGATAATGCCGCCAGTTACGATCGTCGTCTCATCATTGAAGCAGGTGTATCTGCCCGTGAAGTGGAATGTGCCGTTTTGGGCAACGACCAGCCACGCACTTCTGTGGTTGGCGAAATCACCTATACCAGCGACTTCTACGACTACGAAACCAAATATACCGAAGGCAAAGCCGGTTTACTGATTCCGGCTCCCATTCCGCCAACGATCGCTGCCCAAATCCAGGAAATGTCTCTTCGCGCCTTCACGGCGATCGACGGTGCAGGTATTGCCAGAGTTGATTTCTTCTACGTTGAAGCCACTAAAGAAATTTTTATCAACGAAATCAATACCATGCCAGGATTTACTGCCACGAGCATGTATCCGATGCTCTGGGCAGCCAGTGGTGTTTCATTCCCAGAACTCGTCGATCGTCTGATTCAATTTGGCTTAGAGCGATCGGCGAGTGTCACCGACGGCGAGTAACCTGGAACGAAAAAGAGGTTGTCCCCTTATCCTCACTCCCCGACTTCCTTCCCCTCTAACCTAGCCAGTCGGATTGGAAAAAGCTTAAAATAACTTGATAGATTGAATAGATTCAGAGTCGATGTGGCTCCTACGTAGTGGGTTTGGGGTATGGGCAGGCATCAGGCTGTCCAACGCAGCATGGAATATGGCGATCGACGTCGTATTCGCCGCCGTGGACAGGATACTCAGCAGAACACTCAACAAAACATCCGACAAATACGCTATCCGTCGGATCGGACACTATCTCGATCGAGTCCATCTGGACGACCTCCCAGACAAAATGCTCCAGAAATGGCTGGGTTGGCTCGTTTTGTTCGACGCCACCCATTTGCAGTGTTGATTGGAGCCTGGGTGTTCCTGCTGTCACTGGCTGGAACGGCGGCGATCAGCATGATCAAAATTGACGCTTCTCAACCCTCTATTCCAGGTGTAGCGACTTCACCTTCTACAGAGTCCGTTGTGCCGTCTCAGAGGAAAGAACAGGTTGAACCCATCGAGAATTCGCAACGCAAGGTGACAGAAATCACTCAGACTGAGAAAGGAATCTTGCCTATTGCCTCGTTAGGGGCGATCGCTCTAAGCTGTGCCGCAGGATGTATTTTGATTTCCCGATGGCTCCGACCTCAACTGGCTCAATCCTCTGACCCATCTTTGCGTAAACCTGCATCGTTGGCTTCTAGCTCTCGAAAATCTTCCTTGAGCCTCCCCTCCTCTCATTCTCCAATTTTCTCTGGATCTTCAACTAAATCTGTAGCTGGGACACTCAGTGATACGGTTGCCGCTAAAGCAACGATTACAATTGTTCCAACTGACCAAAGTCATCCGCTTGATTGGCAAGAGCCTAGTCTGGCTGATAATCTTGATTTGCGCCAACGCCGTCCCCTGTCCTACTGGCTCCAGAAGTAACCCACTACTTCGTGATTAAGGTTTGTATCAACAACGCTAGCAGGATCGCGGCGATCGCTCCAATCAGCGTGTTCAGCACATTGACAACTTCATTTGTGAGCCAATCAAATTTGGATTGTAGCGTTGCCCCAATCACGCTTTCCAAGTTAGTTGCGATGAATGCCGCCACGATGCATATCACGATGCTCAGCCCTCCAATGAGACCGACTGCCCATCCAACCGACGCGATCGCGGCTGAACCTAGGACACCCGCCAGAGTTCCCTCCAAGCTGACGGCTCCCTCTGTTCCACGCGCCACCGGTTGGAGGGTTGTGATCAAAAATGTGCGCTTGCCATATGCCTTACCCACTTCGCTAGCACACGTATCGGAAAGTTTGGTACTCAGGCTGGCAACATAGCCCAAGAGGAGCAGGAGCAGCAGTTCATGTGTCCAGGGGGAAGGCATGACGGCTATGGTATAGGTGCCCAGGGCGCAAAGCGTTGCAATGAGTGCTGATCCCCATACGTTTTCGGGTCCTCTAGCTCCAGATCGCTTCTCGGCAATTCCAGCCGCTTCTTTTTCAGCCATCCCTACACGAGTGATGGCTGAACCGACGAGGAAGTAAAACATCATCACTGTATACCCCCGCCAACCGAGTGTGCCCCAGAGAATCGTGCCGAGTATCCAGGCGTGAACGAGTCCGGCAGGGGTGAGGAGTTTCTTTGGGGCAAACCAGGCGATCGTCAGCAGCACAGAGTTTAACCCAATGGCGATCGCCCAGGGCATAAGAATATCTAGAATTTCTGGCGGAATGGGCATAAGAAGTAGGAGAGTGGAGCAGAGGAATGAGATGGTTAGACTGACAAATTCAAAGTACCGCAAAGCGACTCTATTCCGCTCGATTTTTACGATAATAAACTGGAGTCAAGCTTGGATATCGTAGGATGCTGGTTAACTGACAAATCTCGTTCCAAGTTTTAACAGCCGTTCCCCTTGCATAAGCCCCCCATCCCCCCAT
>JAAUSF010000098.1 GCA_012033255.1 Cyanobacteria bacterium RU_5_0 | reverse complement strand
GCAAAAGTTTGGTGAAGAACTTTGAGCGCACCTTATCCCATGCCAAGACCCAAATCGATCTTTGCTTCGTCAGGCTAATGCTGAAGCGACTTTCAGCCGTTTCCTGAGATCTCAAATGGGTTCTATATAGCAGTATCGACATGAGTTAGGGCATCCCTGATTCCTAAAACGCTTATGTTGACTGCACTTTAACTCAGCACCCAGTCCTCAGGACTTAGCTATAGATCTCAACCCATACAGTAACGGCGGCAACCGCTATTAGCATTTCGTCGTTTTTATCATTGAGCGATGCGATCGCCCGTCCCTGCACCACCATTCCCCCTGATTTGACCGTAAGAGACTTCTGCCCGAAAGGAAGCACAGCCAGCACCTCTGCTTCTCTCACCTGTTCGGGGTAAGGGACAGCCACCTGAACCTCCACAATCATCTCATTAGGATCAGTTAAACCTGCGACTTCCCAAACTCCAGGCAGCGCATTGTGGGCGATCGCATTGCGAACGGCTCGTGCCGCTGCGATCGTGGGTTCTTGCCCATGCTGATCGATGCCCATGCCCATTTCGATAATCAAGCGTTTGCGCGTCATAGTTCATCCCCACCGAAAAATCTACACAGGCGTAGGGGCTGGCAGTTTTTCAAGGATGAGTTTCGATCGCTTCACGGGTTCTGGTACTGGGACGGGATAATCTCCGGTGAAACAAGCTGAACAGAAGGTTTCTGTGTCTTCATGAGTCGCTTGCAACATCCCTTGCCAACTGAGATAGGCTAACGAATCGACGCCGATTTGCTGCGCGATCTCGTCCACTGATTTAGTTGCCGCAATCAGTTGATCCTGGCTATCCGTGTCGATGCCGTAGAAGCAAGGATGGGTGACAGGAGGAGAAGAAATCCGCATATGGACTTCGATCGCTCCGGCATCTCGCAAGGCTTTGACAATCTTACGGCTGGTGGTGCCCCGGACAACCGAATCATCAACGATCAGAATTCGTTTGCCTGCCAGCACATCTTTCAGAGGATTCAATTTCATGCGGATACCAGCTTCGCGCATCGTTTGAGTCGGTTGGATAAAGGTGCGTCCAACGTAGCGATTTTTGATCAGCCCTTCGGCATAAGAAAGCCCCGATTCTTGGGAAAACCCGATCGCGGCTGGAATACCAGAATCCGGGACGCCCATCACCAAATCTACATCTGCCGGAGCTTCGATCGCCAACTGCCGTCCCAGACGCAACCGATAGCTATACAGGCTCTCATCATGCATTACACTATCAGGACGAGCGAAATAAATCATCTCAAAAATGCAGAGTTTGCGCGTCGTTTGAGGTGTCCAAGGGAACGAGGATAAGCCTGCTTCAGTAATCCAGACAAGTTCACCATGTTCTACATCTCGCAAATATTCTGCCCCAATGATGTCTAGAGCGCAAGTTTCAGAGGCGAAGACGTAGCGGGGAGAAGCATTCGGATCATGATTGGGTATTGTGCCAATTACCAGAGGACGAATGCCGTTGGGATCACGAACGCCCATCAGCCCATCTGGAGTGCCAATCACTAAGCTGAATGCACCTTGACAGCGATGAAAAGCACTAATGGCTCCTTCTAGCCAGTGTTTACCCGCATTCACTTCTTCAGCAATCGCGTGGGCAATCATCTCAGAATCGGTTGTGGTGATCAATTGAGTGTTCGATCGCAATAACTCATCCCGCAATTTAGCGGTGTTCACCAGGTTGCCATTGTGCGCCAAGGCTAACGATCCTAAACGAGTTGGCACGATCGCAGGCTGAGCATTGACCACGCGGCTCGAACCTGTCGTGGAATAGCGAGTATGTCCAACGGCAATATCACCGTGCAACTCCTGCAAAACGGATTCATTGAATACTTGAGAAACTAAGCCCATCTCCTTATGGAGACGCACTTTCTTGCCTTCAAATGTGGCAATTCCCGCCGATTCTTGCCCTCGGTGCTGAAGAGCAAACAGTCCAAAATAAGTGAGCTTAGCGACATCTTCACCGGGGGCATAGATGCCAAAAACCCCACAGGCTTCCTCTGGTTTATCCGATCGAGCCGGAGATGCTGAATCTAAATATCCAGTGGAGTTGGAGTCGATCGGTAGATGATTTGCAGGATTTGGCATAGGAGAGGTCTTTCTACTGTTAATGAAATGGATGATTGAGCAAACCAGACACGGGACTTGGCTTGTTGGCTCGATCGCGCACTATCGCACTAAAACCAGTGGGTTGATTAATTAACTTTTTCTTAACGATCCCACCCCCTAACAGTAGCGTAAGGAGGCGAAATGCGGCTACAGGAATCACATACGGCGTTCAATTGCATTCAGCCAACAAGCGCTCATTGCCTCGATCGTAGCGTCGATTAAGGGTAGATTATCATCTGTTAAAATCCGTAGACTTCCTTCACTTTGACTAACCCACCCTAGCTGCTGCCAATCCTCTCCTAACTGTTCCTGAAGATAAGCTTCCCACGCCTGCCCATTTTCCGGCGACACAGAAACAAGGATACGGGCACCACCTTCGGCAAAGAGGATCGAGTCCCATCGGGCAGAGGGAGGGAGGGAGGGAACTGCCGTTTCTCCACTACTCCCACTACTCCCACTACTCCCACTACTCCCACTACTCCCACTACTCCCATTACTCCCATTCTCCGCCACGCCTAATCGAATTTCTGCGCCGTGTTCTCCACTGATGCACGATTCGGCAAGGGCGATCGCCAATCCTCCCTCTGCACAGTCATGCGCCGATTTCACCCACCCTTGATGAATCCCGTGCCGACAGACGGCTTGCACTCGGCGTTCCAAATCAAAATGAACGATCGGTGGCAGTCCTGCGACAGTTCCGTGAATCGCGGCTAAATATTCAGACCCACCCAATGTCAGTAAGGGCAAGGCATACCGTGCCCCCACAGGAGATCCCAACAAATAAATTGCATCACCCTCCGATCGCCAGCCTTGACCACAAATTTTTGTTAGATCAGACACTAATCCGATCATTCCAACAACAGGAGTGGGATAGATCGCTTGAGGATTGCCTTGAGAGTCAAGGGTTTCGTTGTAGAGAGAGACATTGCCACCTGTGACGGGCGTTGCCAGTTCTTGGCAAGCTTCTGCGAGTCCTCGACAGGCTTCTGCCAATTGCCAATAGCCGATCGGCTTCTCTGGACTGCCAAAATTCAAGTTATCGGTGACAGCTAACGGTTCTGCTCCCACACAACTTAGATTCCGTGCGGCTTCTGCGACTGCCATTTTTGCGCCTTCATAAGGATGCAAATAGACATAACGAGCATTGCAATCAACGGTCGCAGCAACGGCTTTGATGAAAGATGCAGGATGAAGGATGAAGGAACTCTCCTCCTCGCGTCTCCGTATCTCCGTGTCTCCGTGTCCTACCTCCTGAGGACGCAATCGGACGATCGCAGCATCGGCTCCTCCGGGAAGCAGGACGGTATTATTCTGGACTTGTTGGTCATATTGGCGATAAACCCATCGTTTGGAGGCGATCGTTGGAGTGTCTAATAGGTGCAATAAAATCTGGTTCCAGGTGCGAAACTGTCCTTGAATTTCAATTCCTTCGATCGTGCAGGAGGGTAAGGCGGCTTCTGTCCATTCCCAAGCTTTTTGCGCGTATTCAGGCGGTTCTGGCAAAACATCTCGATGGTAAATTGGGGTGTTATCCGCTAGTGCAGTGGCTGGAATTTCAGCCGCAATTTCACCGTTAAAAAGAATGCGGACGATCGCTTCTTCGATCACGGTTCCGGCGACGACAGCGTGAAGTCCCCAGCGATGAAAAATGTTGATTAATTCCTGTTCTCGTCCTTGTTGCGCGACAAATAGCATTCGTTCTTGCGATTCAGACAACAGATATTCATAAGGAATCATTCCGGTTTCGCGAACGGGAATTTTGTCGAGATCAAGTTCGATGCCGACGCCGCCTTTGGCTGCCATTTCGGAGGTGGAACAAGTGATTCCGGCGGCTCCCATGTCTTGTGCAGCGACAACGGCTCCGGTTTTGAACGCCTCCAGGCAGGCTTCAATCAAAGATTTTTCCAGGAATGGATCACCAACTTGGACGGCAGGGCGATCGTCCATTGATTCATCACTCAATTCAGCACTGGCAAAACTGGCTCCACCCATGCCATCTCGCCCCGTTGTCGAACCAACGTACAGCACCGGATTGCCGATTCCCGTTGCGCCAGATTTGACGATTTCGGGTGTTTCCATTAAGCCGATCGCCATTGCATTCACCAACGGATTCTCGGAATAGGCAGGATCGAAATAGACTTCACCACCAACAGTCGCGACACCCACACAGTTACCATAGTGGGCGATTCCGGCAACGACTCCACTGAATAACCTGCGTGTCCGAGCCTCATCAAGAGAGCCGAAGCGAAGAGAGTTGAGCGTGGCGATCGGGCGTGCCCCCATCGTGAAAATATCCCGCAGAATGCCGCCCACTCCGGTTGCCGCACCTTGAAATGGCTCTACGGCGGATGGGTGATTGTGTGACTCAATTTTGAATGCCAATCGTAAGCCATCGCCCATATCGACGACTCCAGCATTCTCACCAGGACCAACTAAAATCCGCTCTCCGGTGGTGGGAAATTGCTTGAGCAACGGGCGTGAATTTTTGTAGCAACAATGCTCTGACCACATCACCCCAAACATCCCCAATTCCGCTTTGTTGGGATGCCGTCCTAAACGATGGACAATTTCTGCATATTCGTCAGGCTTTAACCCTTCTGAGGCAATTTCTTCTAGCGAAAACGGCGCATTGGAAAGGACAGACATAAACACCCTGGCGATCGTGACACGCTCCATTCTACCGATTTACCTGAATGATAGGGCAATGCAGAACCTCTGATGTTCAAACCGATTCTTAGATATTTTGTAAAGAGTTGAGATTGCTGCCTGTAGTGGGATCGAAGACAACAAGCCGATCGAGGGTGAGGTGAAGTGGGAGCCGATCGCCTACAGTCACTCGCACCTCTGGCGCAACTTGCACATTGACCATTGATATACGACCCTGGCTTTCAGCAAGGAGAACACTACGAATGAGGATTTCTCGTCCCAAGGGTTCTACGACAGCCACTTCTACAGTGAGATGTTGAGGATGGGTATCAGAGGCGAGTTGAATATGTTCCGGACGAATTCCCAGGTTGAATCGCTGTTCCAAACTCGGCTTCAGCGCCTCTCGTAGTTTTGTTGGACAAGGGATTGGATGTCCATTAATTTGAAAATCGTTGCCATTATATGTAGCAGGCAGGATATTCATCGGTGGGCTGCCAAGAAACGTAGCCACCATCTGGTTCGCAGGCTGTGCATAAATCGACTGCGGATCGCCAATTTGCTGAATTCTGCCTTGATTGAGTACCACAATTCGATCGGCTAGTGTCATCGCTTCTACCTGATCATGCGTGACGTAAATCGTGGTCACGCCTAATCGCTGATGTAATTGCTTCAATTCGGCTCTGGTGTCGTCGCGCAACTGGGCATCTAAGTTGGATAGTGGTTCATCTAGCAAAAAGGCTTGCGGCTGTCGAGCGATCGCCCGTCCCAATGCGACTCGTTGTTGCTGTCCACCGGATAACTGGCGCGGCTTGCGATCGAGCAAATGGGCAATATTCAACGATTGTGCTACTGTTTCGATTCTAGATTTAACGGTTTTGGCATCTGCCCCGCGCATCCGCAAGCCAAACGAGAGGTTTTCTGCCACGGTCATATGCGGATAGAGCGCGTAATTCTGAAACACCATCGCCACATCTCGTTCCCGCGCTGGCACTTGATTGACGAGCCGATCGCCAATATATAAATTCCCTGATGTTGCCGTATCCAAGCCAGCGATCGTCCGCAGAATGGTAGACTTGCCACAACCTGAGGGTCCCACCAACACCCAAAACTGCCCCTCTGGAACTTCAAAGGTGATGTCCTCGATCGCTGCAACAGTGCTATAACGCCGTGTAATGTTCTCCAGATAAACCCTTGCCACAATCCCAATTTGAACGAGCGCAACACGATCAATTGTGACGCATTTGACGCAGTTTCAATCCTAAATCAGGGAAGTCTGTGCCCTGATTGACTTCTCAGGAGCGATCTTGGGAAACCCGCTCTCTATACGAAGCATGAGAACCGGGAGGATGTCACGATGTGTTAGGGTCGGTAGCGTAATTGTGGTTGTTGAAGCACCCAATCAGTGTTATGCCTACCAAAAACCCAAATATTTGTGTGAGCCTGCCCGATCGCCCCGCCCATCCCATCATTCAACCCAATGCGTCTGAGTTGTCGATCGATCGCCCCACCCTCCGAAATTCTCAATCTCTACCCAACGATCCGTTATTCAGCCAGCAGTGGTATCTCCTGAACACAGGTCAAACAGGTGGGACACCAGGCATCGACCTGAATATTGTTGATGTTTGGGCAGATTACACAGGAACTGGCATTAAGGTTGGCATCATCGATGATGGGGTGCAATATACTCATCCAGACCTTAGCAGCAATTATGACATTGAGATTGACAGCGATGTTGCAGAACAAGATGACGATCCGGCTCCCGGTACACTCGACAGACATGGCACCTCGGTTGCAGGCATCCTCGCTGCTAAAGCAAATACACGAGACGGCGTAGGTGTGGCATACAATGCAACGATCGCAGGCATCCGCATGGATTTTGACGGAGTGTTTGGAGTCTTTCCCGTTCAAAGCGCGGATGCCCTTCAGGAAGCGACAAGGTTTGATGTCGTCAACAACAGTTGGGGCTACACGGCTCCATTTTTTGATAACTTTGCAACGGATTCGTTTCAGAGCAGCCGGATCGCTCTACAGAATGCGGCTGAAATCGGACGGAATGGGCTAGGAACGATCGTCGTCTTTGCGGCTGGAAATGCCAGGAGTTTTGGCGATAACGTTAACTATCACAATCATGAAAACTCCCGTTTTACGATCGCAGTTGCTGCCCTGAATCACAAGGGCAGCGCGACTTCTTACAGCACTCCAGGCGCGAGTTTGTTGGTATCGGCATTAGGCGGTGAAACAGATGACGGGATTGTCACAACCGATCGCCTGGGTGTCCCTGGATATAACCTGTCATCTGATACGTTTGCGCCTTCTGATTACACCGATGATTTCGGTGGCACCTCTGCGGCGACTCCAATGGTTTCTGGCATCGTTGCCTTAATGCTAGAAGCCAATCCCACACTGGGCTATCGTGATGTCCAAGAAATTTTGGCATACTCCGCTCGGCAAACGGATTCCAGCAATCCAGATTGGTTATTGAACAACGCCAAAAACTGGAACGGAGGCGGCTTACATATCAGTCACGATTATGGCTTTGGCTTAGTGGATGCTCATGCTGCCGTGCGATTGGCAGAAACCTGGATAACCCAAAGCACCTATACCAATGAGAAAGTACTCAGCGTCAGCCGATCGCCCAACTTGCCCATCCCAGATGGCTCCGGTGCAGTCACAGATACCGCCGAATTCGCCTTCGGACTGGATATCGATCGCGTTGAAGTTGACCTAACCCTCTCTCACCCCTGGATTGGTGATTTAGAAGTCGTTTTGACCGCTCCCGATGGCACCGAAAGCCGGCTGATCGATCGTCCCGGTGCATCTCTCTTCAATCGTGTTGGATCAGACCGTGCCAACCTCAATTTCACCCTCTCTAGCACTCGTCATTGGGGCGAAACTGGCACTGGAACCTGGACATTAGCCGTACACGATCGTCTTCGCCAATGGACAGGCAGCCTCGACACCTGGACACTCCGCCTCTACGGAGACGCGCTCAGCCATAACGACACCTATTTCTATACTGACGAATACGCTGTTTATGGGCTTGATCCCTCTCATAACACCCTCACCGATACGACTGGAATTGACACGATCAACGCCTCTGCCGTCACATCCAACATCACTCTCGATCTTGCACCCGGTAAGGATAGCACGATCGCAGGCAACCTTCTTACCATCAGTCAAGCCAGCCAAATCGAACAGGCTTTCAGTGGCGACGGCAATGATTACCTGATCGGCAACGATGCCGATAATCCGCTAGATGGCGGACGCGGCAACGACACCCTCAGAGGTGCCAGAGGCAATGACGGCTTAGATGGAAACAAAGACAACGATATGCTGATTGGTGGCGATGGGGATGATGGGTTGCTCGGAGGAGCGGGGAACGATCGCCTCACTGGCGGTGGAGGTAGCGATCGCTTTCAGTTCAGCAGTCAACTAGCATTTATCGCAACTGAGATCGGCATTGACACGATCACTGATTTTGAGCCAGGAACAGACAAAATTGTATTGAGCAAAAGCACGTTCACCGCATTGACAAGTGCGATCGGGGAGAGTTTCAGTAGTGCAGGCGAGTTTGCCACCGTTGACAATGATGCGAATGCGGCTCTCAGTTCTGCGCTGATTGTTTATAGCCTTGCCACGGGTAGCTTGTTCTACAATCCAAACGGTAGTGACGTTAATTTTGGTACTGGAGCAAAGTTCGCAGTTCTTCGAGGCAATCCAGTGTTGAATGCGATCGATTTCCACCTTTCCCATTCCTGATCCCCCACTCCCCACTCCCCCATTCCCCACTCCCGATCACCTCACTTAATCAGAATCCGATCGGTTTGCTCTGCGACGTAAGACTTCTAAGAGTGTCGTAAATTCTGAGGGAGGATCAGCGATCGCCTCAATCCATGCATCGGTGATCGGATGCTGCAAGCGTAATTTCCAGGCGTGGAGGGCTTGCCCCGTTAGGTTGACTCCGATCGATCGCCCCGACCCATACACGGGATCACCTACAACAGGATGCCCGATCGAAGCACTGTGAACCCGAATTTGATGCGTTCGTCCAGTCTCAAGTTGAAAACGTATCAGCGTATAGTTGCCCAAGCGTTCTTCCACTTGCCAGTGTGTTATGGCTCGTCTGCCGCCTTTTTCTTCAGGCACGATCGCCATTTTCTTGCGATCGATCGGATGTCGCCCAATGGGTGCATCGATTGTGCCAGTCAGTGTTGTAGGCGCACCGTAAACAACTGCCAAATAGTCTCGACGCGCCGTTTTCGCTTTGAATTGTGCTTGTAAATGCTGATGCGCTCGATCGGTTTTAGCAATGGCGATCGCGCCACTGGTGTCTTTATCCAATCGATGGACAATTCCCGGTCGCTGCACCCCGCCAATTCCTGCCAAATTATCGCCACAGTAAGCTAATAGAGCGTTCACCAGCGTACCGCCTTCGTGACCCGGAGCCGGATGTACGACGAGTCCGATCGGTTTGTTGAGAATGATCAGAAAATCATCTTCGTATAAGATGTCAAGCGGAATGTCTTCCGGTTGTAGAGCCATCGGTTCGGCAGCAGGAACAGTGATGCAAACAGAATCTCCTGTTTGCACGATCGCTTTTTTGGATGTGCAAAGGGTTCCATTCACTTGCACCTGTCCCTGTTCGATCAATTTCTGAAGACGAGATCGGGACAGATCAGGCAGATGCTCAGCGAGGTAGCGATCGAGGCGATCGGTCGCGTGAACATTTAAGTCAATCCGAGAATCAATTTGGGATGCCAATCTTTGAATAACTCACTTCAAAATCTGTTCTCCTTCTATTATTCCAGGTGTAAATTTTCAGGTGTAAATTTCAGGTGTAAATCTCAACAAGGTTCTCGCATTAATGGATTGCTAAAAGAGATGGAGTATGGCGATCAGACAATTGGCTCATGACAGAAGATTACCTCAGTTGGGTATTCTAAGCAGTAGAAGGGTAAAATTTCGTACCTTTGTGGTTCACTTTCGGATATCCTTCGTGTCAATGCCTTTTTCCTACCAAACTTCTGCTGATGGGTGATTTTAGAAAATTTGTGGTGATGATTCAGCCCATGAGCCGCCAAGGTGCAATTTGGCAAGCCATTCTCCGATCGCAAGAAATCTCAGTGATTTGGGAGTCTCCAGACGTAAATTTGTGTGATAGCCTCACACACCTGAAAGCCACAGGAGCGACTTTACCTGACCTCTTGTTAATTGACACAAGGCTCCAGACTCTTAACCCTTATACATTTTGTCGCTGGAGCCACAAACATTGCCCTACTGTCAAGGTTGTTCTAGTGAACGGCGCCCAAAAAGAAATCACTCCGTCTGAGCGAGAATGGGCAATTTATCAAGGAGCCGCCGACTTAATGCCTCGATTTCAGCGAGATAGTTTGGTAAGTGGTGCAGTCGTTAAAGCCAGACGTATTCTGGATATCCTCGATTGCACTACGCTAGACAGCGGGGCATTAATATCTGCGCTGCTAGGATCAAGCCAGGATTTGTGTCAGAAGATTCATGATCTTTAAATCATTGGAATCAGAGGACGGCAACTGACTAGCGTCGTGTGGAGGTTCACAACGGAACCAATAACCCCGATCGCCGGAGCCTCAAAGCCCGTTTCTTCAATTTGTTGCACGATCGTCTCCAGAGTTCCAATTAATTCTTCTTGCTCTGGACGAGTTCCCCATCGCACGAGCGCGATCGGCGTATCAGTGGTCAATCCGGCGGTCAGGAGTTGGTCAATAATATAGGGCAAATTGTGAATGCCCATGTAAATAACGATCGTTTCAGAACCGTGAGCGATCGCGTCCCAGTTGACTGCCGGACGATATTTACCCACTGACTCATGACCCGTCACAAACGTCACAGAAGAACTGTGGGCGCGATGAGTCAGAGGAATGCCTGCGTAGGCAGGAGCCGCAATCCCGGACGTAACACCAGGAACCACTTCCACCGAAACTCCGGCATTCACGAGGTCTTCCATCTCTTCGCCGCCTCGACCAAAGACAAACGGATCACCTCCTTTCAAGCGAACCACGATCGCCTGAGTTTGTGATTTCTCAATCAGGAGTTGCGTGATTTCTGCTTGCATCATTGAGTGCCGTCCCCGACGCTTACCGGCATCAATTTGCTCCGCACAAGGATTGATCATCGCTAGAATCTGTGGACTGACTAACGCATCGTAGACTACCACATCAGCACATTCCAGCAATGTCTTCCCTTTGAGAGTGAAAAGACCCGGATCGCCCGGTCCTGCGCCAACTAAATAAACTTTACCAAGACACTGCTGCATGATTTCGGAAGGAGAACTAGAGGATCAGGATTGAGATTGACTCTGAAATTGACTATGAGCGGAGTATGGCTCAGCTAATCGTTTAGATTCGTAACTGGTGATACCAACCGATCGCGGTGAGTCAGCGATCGCATCTAGCCATGCAATTTTTGCATAAGGTAATTAGCCCTCATCACGCCATCAGATCTAGAACCAAATCGGTTAGCTCTGGGGTTACGCCAATTGGCTTAGCCAGATGCAAATACGTTTGAGGAGCATGATCAGTCAGATGAGCAACGGTTTGGGCGATCGCATCAGTAATCCCGCCTTCAAACAAAAAGTAAGGCAAAATCGCTATTTTCGCATAACCCGACTGCACAAGCTTCATCACCTGAGATTCTAAACTGGGTGGCACTGACCAGTATGCCGGAATCGCTCCGAGGCGCTCGGCAAGGGCTTCGACAGGCTGATGACTATCAAGACAACGGCTCCCATGCGCGATCAGCACTTTGCCAGTTGCAGGAGTGGCGATCGAGCCAATGAGATTCATTAACAGGGTTCCTAAGTGAGGATGACTTCCCAAGTGAGGACGCAATTCTAGCACCATATCAGGATGAAGGAACTGTTGCGCGATCGCCACCTCCGCCGGAATGTCTTGCGTCACATGGACTCCAGATAGCAGAAATAGAGGCAAAACATTCACCCGACAATATCCGGCAGCGAACGCAGATTTAGCAAACTCCTGAATTTGCTGGTTCAGTGGCAGAGGAGCAAGTTCTAGGGCAGCCGTGCCGATCGGATGGGGCGATCGCTGAGATAGCCGCATTGCTAACTGATCAATTGCCGCTTGAGGACGAGGATCGCGGCTTCCATGAGAAACTAACAAGCAGGCAGAGAATGAATCAGACATCACTCGGTCAAACGTGAGAGATTAGTTGACAGCATCGGATGCTGATCCTCTTGTAGCAAAAATGCATGGGCGCTGACCGAATCAGAAGTCATCATTTCATCAATATTGCGCTTCATTCCTTCACAGAAAGCATCTAATTTCAGATCATTGGCATCATGACCAAATGGATTTTCGATTTCAATACCAATTTCTTCAATGCCAAGTAAACCAAAGCTGATGAGAGTGGCGATCGGCACTGTCCACCAACCAAAGTCTTTGACCAATTGGAACGGCAACATCAGGCAATACATCAACAGCAATTGCTTCAGGTGAATGGCATACGCCAAAGGAATCGGAGTTTTCAAAATTCGTTCACAGCCGCCTAAAAGATCAACCATTCCATTGACGAGTTGCTGCATGACAGAGACTTGATAAACCGTTAAATAGCCTCGTTGATTTTGCTGTTGCAAATAATCTTGAAGCCAGAGCGCAATCTCTAGTGGTGGATGATTCATCTGTTTAAGTCTGGCATACTGAGCCGATGAGAGAAGCAATTTAAGTTCTTCGTTCGCGGACTCTTGCCGCAGGTATAATTTCATGGCGACTGCAAACGCCACCACTAAATATAAAGCAGCCTTTTTCTCATCTCGATCGCCCACATTTTTCTCAGGAATATTCACCCAAATATTTCGCGCTAGATTACGAACCGTGTTGTTTAATCCTCCCCAAAGTCGTCGTCCTTCCCAAAATCGCTCATACGCTGTATTCGTGCGAAATACTAACATTAAACCCAGAACAATATTTAGCACGACGCTAGCTGTGATCGGTAGGGCGATCGGGTTTCCGACTTGATAAATCAGCATAATAAATGCTGCGAAAGTGCCGCATAAAATTGCACGGGGCAACACAACTGGCACTACTGAACCATGCCATTGTAGAGCAATCCGAAACCAGGTTCGCTGAGCTAAAAATGGGCGTAAGGGCATAAAACTTCTAGGTTAAATAGATCAGAAGAAAGGCTGAATGTACAGCAAAACAGAAGATATGGTTTAAGAGTTCCCTGAAAGTCTACCTAGATCAAATCGCCTAGACAGCCGAGGGATACTCTAGCCAACACCCTTATTTCCCACTATTCGTATCGTAGTTCAGTTAACATTTCTTTAATTATCAGAAAAACTTATAATATCTCCGATCGTTTGATTCAGACTAAATCTAATTTTCTCCCACCGGCTCCTACCGACGGCAGCAATTTAATTTTTTAGGCTGGATAAAGTGTGAGTCAAACCTACCAGACCAACGACTCACAGCCTGATACACATCCAGTCAAACCTCAAAGAAGAAACGAAAACGCCTACTTATTTAGATCTTGTGCCTACCCTGGAAGATTTCGGGTACCCACCAAAGGCTGCCCCTACCCAAAACGGCTCTAACTTCAGCAACGCCTCCTTTTCAACCCTCCTCTAAGCGTTTTGATAAAATTTAATCAATAGATTCCATACATAAGTTAAATTATGTAGTAACGATTGAACTGTTAAGGTTTTTATAGTGCTGGCTTTTTGATTACCCAAATTTCCTCTCCAAATAAATAAGGACTTACGCCGTTTAATTGCTAGTGTAGAGGACTTACGCCTTTTGCCTAAGTAACGAACAAGCAATCTTGACTTTCGATCGCTCAAATTCTGGCTTGAATGTGGCATCTTATATAATGAAATTCCTGTAAAGCAATTGTTTCATATGTGCAGGCAAATATCCTTGCTGCCTGTCTTCCATTTCAAATTTTTGTTTTAATTTGCTACAGACAGGTTCATTCATTCTACAGAAAAACTCATGTCTACTTTATTTGATCTAATTGCCAAAGGCGGTCCAATTATGATTCCGATTGTAGGTTTGTCGATCGGAACGCTCGCGTGTTGTTTGGATAGAAGCTGGTTTTGGTATCGTCTGCTGAGTCGAGAAAATAGAGTCGCGCATGAGGTGTTAGCGGCTGCAAAAGCTGACTTACAGAAAGCGGCAAAACTTGCTGAGAAAGCACGAGAATTGCCGATTGGTCGCTTTTTATTAGCGCCATTGAAATTGCATTATCCGACTCCTGAAACGTTCCGTTTAGCAATGGAAACGGCTGCCGACGAAGAGTTTATTCGGATGTCTAGGGGAAACACTATTTTGGAAGCTTCTATTACCATTGCTCCACTTTTAGGGCTATTGGGAACTGTGACAGGCCTAATTATTACCTTTAGCAATATTAATGTTGGTGGAAGTCCAGGTACTAATGTTGATCTTTCTAAAGCTGCTTCAGGGATTGCTGAAGCCTTAATCACAACGGCAGGCGGCATGATTGTTGCGATCGTTGCGGCTAGCGTTCTGCGAGTATTTCTAAAACTTCAACGGCAGCAGATAGATTATTTCGCGAAGGTTGGTGGAAAATTGGAACTGGTTTATCGGCAGTTTTGGTATGAACCGATGTTCCACAATCAAGCTTATTACAAGAGCGATCTGCCGCCTTCTGAATCTTTGGCTGGCATTTGACAGAATTAATACATTTTATTCCCTCTCAAGGTTACTCCTTCTCAAGGTTATTTTCTAGATTCTTCACTCTCTTCATCCTTGAAAGCAAATAGGCGGTAGGATTAACCTATTGATCACCATTAAGTTTGTTGTAGACAGCTTGGGGAAATAGGGTGGATAATCTGGACTCAACTCAGTTGGAGCAACTGAAGGCAATTGGAGACTACCTCTGGCAAGTGCGTCAAGAGCAATCTCGCTCCTTAGAGGAGATTGCGGCAAAAACCTACATTCCACTACGTCTGCTGAAAGCATTGGAGGCAGGACAGGAGAAAATTTTACCTGAGCCTGTGTTTGTGAAAGGCTTTATTCGCCGGTATGGTGATGCACTGGGCATAGATGGGACTGAATTATCTGAGAACTTTCCTGTTGAGGCAACGCCGATTGTTACCCAACTGAAGCCGAAAGACGCGATCGACACTGCTCTAGCTGCTCAAACAGTTGTGCTGGATGCGACCCCGCCTAGCCGGATTAACCGCCGATCGAATTTACCAATTTTAACGATTGGGGCGATCGCGTTAGCAATGTTGGGTGGAATTATGTTTGGGCTAAACCGGATCGGTTCACAACCACAGGAAGTGGTATCCGTTAAACAGCCTGAGACTACCCCACCCAGTGAACCTGCTAGTGAGCCAGTCGATGCACCTGCCTCTGTCTCACCAACTCCTGCACCCGTTGTTGTTTCTCCAAGTGTAGAGTTACCCACCCCCTCCTTTTCGCCAGCCTCTCCCACTGCTGTTACGACATCCCCTTCCGATGCTTCGGCTCAAACGGATGTTCCGGTCAAGGTGGAGATTAGCCTGACAGGTGATTCTTGGATGCAAGTGGTTGTAGATGGTGAAGTTGAGTTTGAAGGCATCCTGCCCAAAGGAACGCAACGAAGTTGGTCTGCCCAAAATGAAGTGACGATCGTTTCTGGTAATGCAGGAGCCGTTTTAGTGACTTCTGGTGGCTCTAAAGCCGAAAAAATGGGTAATCTTGGAGACATTGCCGAACGAACATTCACGGCGAATGCCACAACTCGCTCTAGCCCCTCTGCTAATTAAGATTATTGAGAAGTTGAGTATCGCATGGCACGACATACGCAGGCTCATATGTCCCGGATGATCGACAGAAATAACCCGTCGAGATGATCACTCAATAAACCGAATCACGCGCACGATGGGCTGAGAGATTTGACTATATTCAACCGCTTTGGCTTCAATGTGTTGGAGTTGTCCGAGGGCAAGACCGCAGGGCATTCCATATTTGGCTTGAACTCGATCGCTTGCTATTTTGAGAGCTGTGCGCGATCGCTCTAGAAATTCTGTCAACGGATAGTTTTGATTAGGCGTGAAATACTCTTTGACAACCAGAGATGGAGAATAACACGTCTCTTGAGAACCATCGGGCCATTCAATTTGAAAGCGAATTTCAGGCATAGGGATTGGTGATTATTCAATCTATAGCCATAGTCATAGTGGTTAGGACATTTTTGTGGGGCGGCGGAGCCGCCCCACAAAAATGTCCATGTCCTAACCTAACTGACTACAGCTATAACTGAAGAGTTTGATAGCAACTAATGTGCATTTTAGCGGACGCTTCCCAGGTGTAGCGAGAACAAATGGATGCTCTGTGTTGAGTCAGGTGATGAACGACTTCTGCCTGGGTAATCGTGAGCATTGCTTGGGCGATCGCGGCTGAGTTTGGCTCGATCAAGAGGGCAGTTTCAGAGGTGAGAAATTCAGTGAAGGGCGGTTGATTGGAGGTAATCACTGGCAGATCGGAGGCGATCGCTTCCAATACGACTAATCCCCATCCTTCTTTAACAGACGGAAAAACAAAGGCATCAGCCGATCGATAAAGCGTAGGCAGATCGGCATCTGGAATGACACCAGGCAGGATCAACGATTGTTTAGTGAGGTTACTTTGTTCAACAATCTTGAAGAACGCATCCCGGTAATCTTGGTAATCAAATAATGTTGCACCGCCAGCGATCACAAGTTGTGCCTGGGGATAATGATCTAACACTTGCAAAAAGGCTTGCAGGAGGGCGATCGAATTTTTTCGAGGTTCAATACCACCAATGGTCAAGTAAATGGGGTAGCCTGTTAACCTTAATTGCTGTTTGAGTAGCCATTCTGAACCCTCTGAAGATCGCGAAAATCGGTTGCGATTAACTCCATTAATCACTCTTGGAGCATAAATCTGGTAACGGTTTTGCAATTCTGTCTGCCAATAGTGACTGACACAAAGGCACAGATCAGGATCACGGATCGATCGCTCCTGACACTCTTGCAAATAGGGACTTTTGAAGTCTTCAATATGATGTACGGTGCGAATAAAATGCGGAATCTGGTTTCGTTGCCGTAAGATTGCAAGTGCATTGGCACTAATACAATCTTGAGCATGATAATAATCATACGGATGATCAATCAAATGACCATTACCTAGATAATCAACAAATTCTTGAATCCGCTGCCGAATGAGCGAATCTGTATCACCTGCAATGGGTTGAGCAGGAACAAGTTTATAATCCCAATGTATAGGGCGATCGAATCCTTTTCCATCTTTATCTAACGCATAGAGACACACATGATGCCCAAGTTGCTCAAATGCCTCTGCGAGTTCCAGCGTATGAATGACGCTTCCTCTCGGCTTAGTCGAGTAGGTCAATAGAGCAATACGGAACGGAGAATTCATGGGTTCTCAAGATGGATGGGCAGCCGTGAAGCCGGTAAGGGATTGTTGTGAGAGATCCCAAAATAGAACGGATTCAGTTTGCGATCGAAGGATGAGTTGATGAGTCGCTTGGATCTCTCCAATCGATTCACAAATCAAGTGGCGATCATGAAACTGTTTTTGCACATTTTCCACCTGATCTGGATGGACGCTCAGCAAGAAGCCGTAGCTTGGAAAGCAAAGCAGCCATCGCTCTAGCGGCACATTCAACGGACAGGGAATTGTATCGAAATCAAGGGTTGCTCCACAGCCAGAGGTTTCTAATAACATTAACAGCGTACCCAGAATGCCGCCCATACTGATGTCTTTGCCTGCGTCACATAATTCAGCTTCTGCGATCTGAGGCAGAATTTCTAAGTCGGCACGGAGCCGCACTGGATTAGCATTCGTTGCTGCATTCCAAAAGGGGTGTTTAGGATGAAGCTTGCCCCGTGGATCGAACGCAACAAGAAGCCGATCGCCCGATCGAGCATTGAAACTGGTGATTAGCCGTTTGGCGCGTCCTAGAATTGCTACGGATAAGGCATTATATGGACTGTGACAGTTCGTATGTCCACCGACGATCGGCACGTTGTATGCCTGTGCCGCTGCTTGCATTCCTTCAAGTAGAGACTTGCTGAGATGGGTCGTTTCGCTCCAAAGGGTGTCTACAACGGCGATCGGTCTACCGCCCATTGCATAAATATCGCTGACGTTGACCATCACTGCACACCAGCCTGTGAACCAGGGTTCTGTTTCGACAAGCATGGGCAGCATTCCTTCGGCAGCCAACAACAGATAGCCGTCTCGATCGGGGATAGCCGCACAGTCGTCTCCGAGGAGGATAGAGGGCTGGGGGGATGCGGGGCTGGGGAGATGCGGGGCTGGAGCGTTTGCTTGAGTGTTTTGGGTTTCGAGCAATCGAGAGACGGTTTGGATGTCTTGCTTGTGCAGGATTCCGAGGGAATGACGGAGTTGATCGGCGAGTGCAGTTAACACGCTTGTGCTTTGGAATGCCAGGGTAAAGAAGGACGTGATTCGGAGGTAGGTGGATAATAATTGAGATCGGCTTCCATCAGGTAATGGGGACGATCGCAAATCACAAGTTCTTCGAGCGAATGCCAATGAAGTCGCTGAAAGAAACGAACATTTTGCAGTTGAACAGTCGCCAAAAATTGCTGACATCCCCAACTATGAGCAGTGGTCACGGCTTTGTAAATCAATCCTTTGCCAATCTGCCAACCTTTACGATAATCCGAATGAGTTCCCAATCGCCCCCCATACCAGATTCCGGGTTGCGGCTCATAAATACGGACAACCCCAACGACTTGATGAGTTTCAGGGACGATCGCCACGATCGGATACGCGATCTCATCACGCTCATCCCCATCATCTCCTTGGAACAACCCTTGTTCTTCGGCAAAGATGGTTCGTCGTAGTTGAACATACGCTTTGTATTCGTGAAGTGAATCCGCGAGTTTAAAAATATAGGACATTGCCACTACGCTTTTACTCAAAGGTAGACAGCGCCGAACACGCGCCACATTTCGCACAGCCCGCTTTCATCGCTTGGGATGACATCCCCGATCGCCTGAGCATTGTCCCCACTTGCTGATAAAGGACATACATAAATTCATGACTAGGCGCGGGATGAGCAGCGAGAGGAGTTCCAGTAATGGGAACAAACGGAACGACAAATGGATAAACCCCAATTTGGATCAGCCGATCGCACATTTCCGACATAGTTTGTAAGCTATCACCCAATCCGGCTAACAGATAAGTGCTGACTTGTCCCCAGCCAAAAACCTTTACCGCAGAGGTAAAAGCATCAAAATAATATTCAACGGGAACCAATGCTTTCCCTGGCATAATTTTGTTTCGGACGGCTGGATCAACCGCTTCTAAATGCATTCCCAAACTATTGACTCCAGAGGTTTTAAGGCGATCGAACCACCTGAAATCATCTGGAGGTTCACACTGTGCCTGAATCGGTAAATCCACTTGCTGCTTAATCGCTTTGGCACATTCTGTCAGGTAAGCGGCTCCTCGATCGCTCGTGTTAGGCGTTCCAGTCGTCATTACCATATGTTTCACGCCATCCAAACGAACGGCGGCTTCTGCCACCTCTGCCAGTTGCTCTGGAGTTTTGCGGGCGATCGTGCGTCCGGCATCCAGCGATTGCTCAATCGCACAAAACTGACACGCAGTGGCTACATCTCTGTAGCGCATACAAGTTTGTAAAACGGTTGTAGCTAATACATCATGGCTGTGAAGTAGAGCAATTTTCCAATAGGGAATGCCATCAACTGTCATCAAGCTGTAAAACGTTGGCTGACCGGGAAACTGGATTGGCGCAATTGCATCTCCATCCAGATGAAGCATCGCTTGATCTGCGCCTCGATCGATCGTCACAGTATAAGGCGATCGAGCCGCCGTTCCAGTGAAGATAGGAACCATGACAGTCGTATCGTCGATTGTAACAGCCTTATGATCCGAAGGTCCTGCGCCTCCCTTTCGCGCTGTCGTGCCAATATCTTGTTCAACAAGCTTCAAACCGTGAGACTGAAGGGCTAAAATTAACTGCTGTTTGTTCATCGTCTTTCGTGTTGTCAATTGCGCCTACTCTATTAATGGTTGCCTGTTCACCAGGCTGTTCATCAGGCTGTTCACTGAGTTTTTCGCTAGTTTCTTCAGTAGACTGATTACTTATTGTTCCTAAACTGGCATCAGGCATAGCCATAACTGGCGATGTTTGGCTGATAACTGACCATTGACTTGGATTCAGTTGCAGTTGTAATAAATCAGGACGAGCATAGTGTCCAACGCAATCCATCATGCGCTTACGCTTGGTGATCAACGAGAAATCAAGATCTGCGATCGCCATTCCCTCTCCCTCAGTAACAGGTGAGCAAAGCAGCGTTCCCTCTGGGTTGATAATGGCCGTGTAACAACCCCCACTTAACACCCGTTGCAGCCGCTCATCCGGAGTGATTTGCGTGACTTGTTCAGGTGAAAGCCAACCTGTGGCGTTAACGACAAAGCAACCAGACTCTAACGCATGATGGCGAATCGTTACCTCAATTTGCTCGGTGAAAATTTGTCCCACCATCGAACCTGGAAACTGCGAACAGTGAATCTGCTCATGTTGTGCCATCAATGCAAATCGTGCCAGTGGGTTGTAATGCTCCCAACACGCCAACACCCCCAATTGACCCACAGCCGTCTCTAGCGTTTTTAAACCAGCCCCATCGCCCTGTCCCCAAACCATCCGCTCATGATAGGTGGGCGTGATCTTCCGTCGTTTCAACAACAAACGCCCATCTGCATCAAATACAAGTTGAGTGTTGTAGAGTGAGCCGTGATCCCGTTCATTCACTCCCACCACCACGACGATAGTGTGCGATCGCGCCGCCCGACTGATGGCATCAGTAACCGGACTGGGAATCTCAACGGCTTGCTCATACAGCCGCATATGCTCCTTGCCCATCAAAACCGGAGGCTGAACAAACGAAAAATAGGGATAGTAAGGAATGAACGTTTCTGGGAAAACAACCAATTGCGCTCCGGTTTTGGCAGCATTGGCGATCGTCTGCAACACTTTCTCGGTTGTGCCATCGCGACTAAACAGCACCGGACTAATCTGTACGGCTGCCGCTCGAATCGTCCGTGAATCGTCCATGATTTCTCCTTGTCCTGGTGAGTGGTAATGGGTAATGGGTAATGGGTAATCGGCAATTGGCAATGGGCGATTGAGTAAGCGATCGGTAATTAGAGCGAGAAACTATCATTAGAATGCAAAAACGATCCCTTCCCCATCTCCCCCTTCCCCATCTCCCCATCTCCCC
>JAAUSF010000247.1 GCA_012033255.1 Cyanobacteria bacterium RU_5_0 | reverse complement strand
GCCTCATGCTTGGCGACCCTGAACATCTTGTCCCTCCTCTTCCACACCCTGCTGGAGTTGCTTGACCAGAAGTACAAGCTGCTGCGATCTCATTTACCCACCCGCAGGACCTTCTTCGATGATTTGCAAACGTTAACCCGGTACATGTATTTCGACAGTTGGGATCATCTGCTTACCTTCATGCTGCAAGGGCTAGAGCTAGACATCCCGCCGAATACCAGCTAAATTTCCATACTGAGAATTGCTGGGAAAAAGCTTAACCTGATAGGCATCATGGGGCAATTCTGATATGCTATTTGGATCACCAGAGTAATCTCTACATCGCTCTGAAATTTCCTTGCTTTAGTTGAGAAGATCAATGGATTTCTTTACCGTCGTATTCAACACATTAGCGATCGCGATTGCCCTTATCTTGCTGATCATTGGGCTGTTTTCAGCCCCTTGGCAAGTGTTGCTGCTCATTCTCGTTCTTGGTTTGCTAGGTAGCCGTTGGTTGATTGGCAGGAGTCATCTTCAAGGGGTATTAGAAGAGACTAGCGACGTGAACTCAGCCATATCTTCAGCCTCCAACGATCAACCTGCTACTTCTGAGCCGGCCCGGCGCAAACTTTTATCCTACCGAGGCGCAAGCTACAAGCCATCTACGCCATCTTCAGAGACATCGGCTGAAACCGATCGAGTAGAAGTTTCAGGAAAGTATCGGGGCGGCATCTGGAAGTCTCCGCATTGAGCCTGGAAACACACGAATCGCTTTTGCGGCGATCGATAGCTTGACTGGAGTCCCGATGGGTAAAACCGTTTCGGCTGGAGTACGGGCGATCAGGTCTTGACCAGAGGCAGTTTGCAGGCAATAGCGATACTCTCGTCCGAGAAATTGGCGATCGCGCAGGATCACCTCCCCTTGCTCATCTGGCAATAGCGATACATCTTCCTGCCGTATCATCAGATCTGCATGTTCTGCAACATCTGGCAGAGTTGAACCGATCGTCTCATCCATTGGAAAACAGCCCACTTCCGTTTCCCAGACCCGATCGCGACGCTGCGCCGAAAGAAAATTGGCTTGGGTCACAAATTCAGCGACGAATCGGGAGGTTGGCTCTCGATAAATGACTTCAGGAGTGCCGATTTGCTCTAAACACCCTTCTCGCATGACGGCTACCTGATCTGCGATCGACAACGCTTCTTCCTGATCATGGGTCACAAAGACCGCAGACGTGCCTGCTGCATTCAAGATGGCTCGGAGTTCTTGCCGTAGGCGCAAGCGCACCTGCACATCCAAGTTGCTCAAGGGTTCATCCAGGAGTACGAGAAAGGGATGCGGAGCCAGTGCCCGTGCCAATGCAACTCGCTGCTGTTGTCCCCCTGAAAGTTGATGCGGATAGCGACCGTCCATGCCATCTAGCCCAACCAGCGCGATCGCTTCTTTCACTCGCTGTCCGATGACCGTTGTTGGTTTTTGACTCAAACCAAAGGCAATGTTTTGGCTGACCGTCAGATGGGGAAACAGGGCATAGTCTTGAAAAACCATCCCCACTCCTCGTCGCTCTGGAGGAGTCCAATATCCTGAGCCAGCCACAGGTTGCTCTGCAATCGCGATCGTGCCGCTTTGGGGTTGCTCAAATCCTGCAATCAGTCGCAGTAATGTGGTCTTGCCGCAGCCTGACGGTCCCAATAACCCCAGGATATCTCCTGTTTTGAGCATCAGTGTGACATTGCAGACCGCAGGTGCCGCCACAGAAGCAAACTGTCGAGTCACGCTATCAAGTTGCAAAATGGGAGATGAATCAGGCGATCGGCTGTGTGACATTGAGGTACGAGCGATGAAGTGTAAGGGATGAGATCTAAAGCACTAAAAATTAGCATACGGCGTTTGTGATTCATTAGGGGTCGGTGATCATGCGCCACTTCTGTTAATCTGGCAAACAGAACTCTAAACTATTTCTGCTCTAAAACCGTGACTGTTCTAGCATCGACGATTAAATTTTTGCAACAGCCCACTGCAATAGCCTGGGTGGAGCAAGCGATCGCAAATTTGGACACTATCCTTCTCGATCACTCTCACTGTGAACGCAAAGCTGCCGGAGTTGCGCTAAACCTGATTTTTCGCTATCCCTCCAATACTAAACTCGTGCGAACGTTGACGACGATCGCCCAAGAAGAACTGGAGCATTTTGAACGAGTGAACCAGTGGCTCGATCGCCGTAACATTGCTCTGGCTCCCCTATCTCCTCCTCCTTACGGCGCAGGGCTAAAAGCACAAATTCGCCGACATGAACCCGATCGACTGTTGGATTCTTTGCTGGTTTCTAGTTTAATTGAAGCCCGTAGCCATGAGCGATTGGGATTGTTAGCAAGGCATTGTCCAGAACCCGAATTAGCTCAGTTTTATCGCGGATTAATGGCATCAGAAGCCCGTCACTATGGGATTTACTGGACATTAGCAACAACCTATTTCGATCGCGCCACTGTTACCCAACGGTTAGGAGAATTAGCCACCGTTGAGAGTGAATTGCTTTCAACGGTGCATCCAGAACCGAGAATTCATAGTTAGCTTGCTCCATCAGACACAATTGAAAACCGCCATAGCCTAGGGGCAGCCTTTTTGACGGGTGGAATTGTAGATGTGAATGGGGCAAGTTATTTGCGATCGTGAAAGTTCTTTCGCTTTCTTTCACTGTCGCGTGATCGGTAGGTTCAACCAATGACTGAGTTCTTGAGCAATCCAATCGAGTTCAGCATCGCTGAGGAACTGACCCAACTCATACTTTTTCGATCCGACCCAGAGCGTAATGCCAGACTTCTGCACATTGATTCGCCGCAGTTTCATCAAATCCTCTTCGACTTCATAATAGGCGCAGGAGCGAACGAGCTTACGAATATCCTGGCTCTTGCCAGATCGACAGCGACCAACCTTAACTCCAAATATTTCTTGGGCGAGGGAAATCTTCTGCTGATCAATGTGGAGCCGAGTCCGAACATAGAAGTGAGCGAACGCTTTGAGGGCGACGTATCCCATGACTGGAGTCGCGATGAGCAATGCCAGTTGAGGTACTCCTAAAAGCAGCATGACTAAACAGATGATCGAGGATGCACCCGTCACCGCCAGTCCTTCATTCAGATCAAAATGCTCTGGAGGGACGAAAACATTAATTTCATTGGCACTCTTGTTAAACCCAACTCGACTCCCCAAAGGACGTGGACGGATCGCAAGAGCAAGTTCGTTAGCAGGTTCTTCCAAGGCTTGCAAAGCGATCGATACAGATGCAAAACGGCGATTTAAGCTTGGCTCCGTCATCTGTCTTAGCCAGCGCGATAGACTAATCGGTAGCTGTGAGGCTTGTTCAAACTCAATCCGCAAATCGGTTTGGGGTAAATCGGCGGGATGCTGCCCGGTTGCCAGATAAATCAAAGTCGCGCCTACGCTGTAAAGATCAGATGCCGGAACCGATCGCCCGCCAAATTGTTCTGGCGGCATATAACCATAGGTTCCTACGACGGTAATCGTCCCTCCCTCTCTAGCCGCAAGGGTCTGAACGGAACCGAAATCCACCAGATAAATCTGACCGATACAATTGCCCGATCGATTGCCCAACAAAATATTGCTCGGTTTGATATCCCGATGAATCACTGACGGCGTTTGGCGGTGCAGGTAATCCAAAATTTCTAGCAAGTCGGTTGCCAGTTGTTTGATTTCAGCATGACTGAACGATCGCCCTGCTTTCAGGTGATCTTCCAGCGATCGGGCATTAATGTAAGTTTGCACCAGCGCAAAACCTTTAGCATTGGCAGTATTTAACTCAAAATGATTGAGATATTGCGGAATGGCAGAATGAGCCAGGGCTTGCAGGATGTCGGCTTCTCGCTCGAATAGTTTCAGATCGTCCCAGTGGAAGTCTGCCCCAATAGCAGCAGCTTGATGACAACGAGTTCTCCTGTCTCTAAGTCATGGGCTAACAGGGTACGCCGTCCCGTTTTTCTGCCAAGCTGCTGTTGAACCTGATATCGTTCTGCCAGAACTTCTCTAGAAAAATCTAATTGGGCTGTCATGCTCAAGTCTGCTTTATTCAAGTCATGTTTGCACAGACGCAATGAATCCTGAAAAGTCCAGAATTCAACTTAGAATAGACTCGATCGCCATTACCCTACGATAAGTCAATCTTATGGAATTCGGTCCCGGTTTCCTGACCACATTTCTCTACTACTTCACCAGTGCCGCGATCCTCTCTGCGATCGTGATTGTCAAAGGAGCAGGCATGGGTCTGGAAACGGGTTTTCCTCAAGAAATCGGGGCGATCGCGGGTCTAGCGGCTGGTTTAATCGGGGCTTCCTTCAACCGGACAACTGCCTTTTCAGTGCAATTTCAGAGCCAGAAGCACTTTTTGGCTGAACTCGAAACTGCATTGAACCCGATGGGCTATGAGCAGGTAGGCGATCAAGATGGCGTGTTGGTGTATGAGCGATCGTCCCTCAGCAAATGGTTTTCTGGCAAAGTGTTTGTGCAGATGGAGGGGAACATGGCGACGATCGCGAGTCGAGCCTCAACAACCCGACAGTTACAGAAAATCTTGAAATAGAACACACGCAATCCTAGCACGACGAAACGTAGCAGTTTTATGGGTTGGGTACGTAGGAGATTTCCAGCAAAGAATCTACCAATTCGTAGGATGGGCAAAGGGTCTTACCCGTGCCCATCGTCAGCCAGAATCATGGATGGGCACGGATGCCTTTGCCCATCCTACGCAGGTATTTTTATCTGTCGGAAAATCATCCTTAAACTCCGGCATCACCGTCATTG